>CBFGJQ010000250.1:0-2532 GCA_965649095.1 Caldifarciminota bacterium
CCCCTGACAATTTAAAAAACTCTTTAATTTTTCATATTCCCTTTTATTACTATCATAGGCTTCCCGAATCTCAGTAAAGACCCGGTATTTGTAGGCGCCAAGTTCTAAATAGAGTCCCTTCTGTGCCAGTTCCGCGCTTGAATATATAAATTGAAGTCGGCTCTGATTATCAAAGAATATATAATACAGATCTTTCTCTTCTCTTAAACCAAGCCCTTCAATGAGCCTTTTTCTTATCAGGTTTCCTCCTTTTCTAAAAGGTGTTGATAGATTAATCCACCCCTTGGTATGTTGATAACGGTTGTTATACACGACGAGCGTGCGCCCAGAGTTAGAGCGATTTGAATAGGCAAACACATTATCATTAATGCGTCCGTGTTCATCATAGAAATCATAGAGAAGAAAATTTTCTACACCGCTATAGAGATACCTCTTCTTCAACAAGGGAAAGATCTCTTTTTGATGCCGTTTTATCAGATATTCATCGGGCATTTCATCCCAGTAAGCCCTCCTATATTCCATACCATATTTCTCTTTAAAGCCCTCAATCTGTCCATGGGCAAACATACACAAGCCCGGCATTGTAGCAAGGAGGACACAGACACCAAAATACTTATCGTCCTTTCCGAACTGCTCAATTGCGGTGAGTTCGTCGGGATTACTCATAAAATTCACAAAACGGCGCAGGATTTCGGGATTGAATTCAAGGATATTCTTCAATACCTGATGGTAATTTTGATTTTGTTCCATCTTCAACATATTCATAAAGGCACTGTTATAGACGCGATGCATACCAAGATTTCGCACAAAATATCCCTCCGTTAACCAGAATGCCTCCGCAAGGAGAAGGGTATCAGGTGCCTCTTTGGCAATTCTCTCTACCACCTCGCGCCAGAACTCCTTCGGAAATAAGCGGTTGAACTCATTACGGCTCATACTCCACTCTGTTCTTGAGGGTATGTCCCCTCCCTTCCCGGGCTCAGGAAACCACAGCCGCTGATAATGCCTTCTGGTAAGGGTCATTGCCGCATCAAGTCTGATGATTGGACTCTTTTGGGCGACCTCAAGGATCTTTCTTATAACCGCCGCCCGAACCTCCGGGATGAGAAAGTTCAACTGGGCTGTATCATTCCAGGGGGTGCTTGTGCCGTCATTGCCATGGTAGATATATCTAATCCGGCCACTTCTCCTTTCCACCAGTTTAAAGACCACCGCGGCATCACTGCGGGTGTAGTAACCATCTTCAATATAAATCCCTATATCCGGGTCATCGGAAAGGTCCGGTCCATTGAATTGATAATTAAAGAAAGGCACCCTGTCGGTTTGAATAAACCATTCCGGATGCTCTTTTATCCATAAGGAATCTATGGCCGTATGATTGGGGACAATGTCAACCGCGATTCGGATATTCCTTTTTATTGCCCGTTCTTTGAGATTATAAAATGCCTCTTCACCACCAAGTTCTTTGGCGACGATATAGTCATATATTGAATAAGCCGAGGCAACTGCCTCCGGATTGCCACAGAGCCTCTTTATCTTCGCCGATGCCCGGCTGCGCTCCCATATTCCAATGAGCCATAAGGCATTAAATCCCCAGTCGCGCAAAAGGTCAAGTTCCTCATCGGGAATCTGGTCAAGCCTTGTTATCGCCCTTCGGTACTTTCTGCTCAATTGATAAAGCCAGACATAGGTATGCTTGGCGATCATCACAATATTGGGCATCCATTCTGTATCCGGTGTGAAGCGCTCTTCATCGCTATGCAGTTCAGGGTTTGCCTCAATGTCGGAGGTAAACTCTAAAATCAATGCCGGTCCTGGACCACCCGGATGCTCTTTCGCTTCCTCTTTTATAAAGTCAAGGGCAAGTAAAAATCTTTCCGTGAGTTTATCTCTAAATTTCGGCGAAATTAAAAGATGCCAGTGCTGTTTAATATAATGCAACTGCCCGGCAAGGGAGAAAGGGGATGCCTCCATTGGCGATTTTAATAGTTCCATAAGGGTCTGATTATAAGGTCCAAATCGGGGCTGTTCTTTAAAAAATTCCTCAAGAAATTCAATGACTGCATTATAGGGTGTCTTCTCTTTCAAAACCCTGTCATCAAACAATTCCTTAAATTGGTTAAATGCTGGATTTTCATTGGCCAAGAATACCAAAATCATCTCCTTCAGGGTCACCCCGATATTTGCACCATTTTTCAGATATTCATCTTTAGATTCATTACCGAGATAGACCGAAAGGGGGGGAAAGAGATTTATAAAGGCTTTTAATGCCTCTTCAACCTTATTTGCGCCAAATCTCTTTTTCAATTCATCAATTGCAATCTTAAAGAGATCGGGATTCTTTTCGCTTTGGTATTTCTCTATGACAAAGTGTAGTATTTCGTCAATCAGCCCCATTGCATTCAGATGTGAAGGTCGGATATAGGGTAGATTCTCTCTTTTGCGGCGGCGGTTTATCTTCTCGGCAAATGACTTTACAGAAATTAAATCAACGAAGACAACATTACCACTTAACTGGTAGAGACTCCGGTC
>CBFGJQ010000251.1:0-2528 GCA_965649095.1 Caldifarciminota bacterium
CAATCCAACCGCTAAAATTATTCGTCTTGGTCGCGGCTGGGAAGCCGCTCCCACAAAATAACAATTGGTTAAATGGTAACTGATTAAAAAAGTTTTTCCGCAGCAGGATAATTATATTAGTTCTTCCGGAAATGGGTTAAGATATTTTTGAGATAAAAGATATGTATTATCAAAACGATAAGCAAAATTTTTGAGCATTTCAAGAATTGTAGTAAGTTCAACAGTAAGGTTTCTATATTTTTCAAGAAGATTTAAGAAATGTCTCTTTTCTTTCTCGTTCAGTTCCTTTGAAAAATAGCCATAAATATGCAGGATGGTATTGTAATGCCTTGAACGGGATGGTTTTCTTACAAATGCACCATAGAATAAATTTCTGTATTCTTTTAATTTATCTCTTAAACCCATTTTTCCATCTGCCACAATCCTTCCCAATTCTTTTAGATTTTTTTGATTATAGGTCATAAGCAAATATTTATACCTATTATGGAATTTCACGAGTTTGCCTGCATCAGGAAATTCTTTCAACCTACGGAATTCGGCATAAGAGAATATTCTGATTAAAAAATGCTCGCGTAATTCAGGATTTTTTAATCTACCCTCGTGTTCCGCAGGCAATTCAGGAAAACTGTTTTTTATACCTTCGGCAAAAAATCCATCAGTCCTGCCAACAATTTTATTATCCTGATAATAATTGGCAGAAGTAATACCGCAGGAAGGTGATTTGCTTTTCAATAAAAATCCATCAATATTGCTGACACGTTTTATAAAATCAGCAATAAATTCTTTAATATTTGAGGTCAAATCCCTTTCGGTCTCAGACTGATACAGTCTTTTTTTATCATTCTCCTTTACTATAATTATCTTGGGTCTGGGCACCCCCAGACCTATCTCCATCTCCGGACAGACAAGTTCATAATCTACATACTTCTTCAGCCTTTCTACAAACCCATCTTCCACAATCCCACCATTATACCGCACCGGATAACAAAAGCACTTACTCACTACTAATTTTGGCCTTTCCATAAAAAATTATATTTGCGATTTGGGTGATGTCAATACATCAACAATTTGCTGCCCGACGCAAAAATATTGCAGGAATTCTTTAATTGACATTTCTATTTTTTAGCTTATACTATTCTATGCCAGCCATTTTTTCTGTCTCAGGACTCAGAGGTATTGCATATAAGGATTTAGACCATGATACTGTCCGGTTCTATTCCAGGGTCTATGCAATCTTTTTGCAGGCGAAGAAGGTGGTTATCGGTTATGACACACGAAAATCACATTCGTATTTAAGCCGAGGGGTGACCGATGGATTAATGACGACAGGTTGTAAAATTATTAATCTGGGTATTGCCCCTACCCCCACAATTGTCTTTATGGTTCGTAAATTAAAGGCAGACGGGGGGATGGTTATAACTGCAAGCCATAATCCGCCGGAGTGGAATGGCATAAAATTTATTGCATCAAGGGGAGAATTTATAAATGAAAAGGAATTCTATAGATTTTCAGTTTGTCTTGAATCCTTCCGCAGAGATTACGATAATACAATGGCACGTATGAAAAAGTCCGGTAAATGTGCAAGGTATAAATATCCCTTTGAAGAACATATAAGATGGATAATTGGGCATTTTGAGTTAAAAGATGTTGGTTTAAGGGTGGGAGTTGATGCGGTCTGTGGTGCGGGGGCAAAGGCATTGCCAGCGTTACTTGAAATTGCAGGTTGCAAGGTTTATAAAATAAATTGTAGTTTTAAACCGGATTTCCCGAGACCACCCGAACCTACTCCAGAAAATATAAGCCAATTATGCGCACTGGTGAAGAGATATAACCTTGATTTGGGTTTTGCCCTTGACCCGGATGGAGACAGATTATCCATCGTTGATGAAAAAGGCAAGGCGATTGGCGAAGAGAAGACCCTTGCCCTTGCGGCAGATTATATCTTGAGCAAAAAGAGGGGACCCGTTGTGACCAACCTCTCAACCTCAAGTTTGATTGATTACATCGCCCGTAAATACAGATGTCCGCTTTACCGCACCAGGGTTGGTGAGGTGAATGTAGTATCAAAAATGAAGGAGGTAAAGGCAGTGATTGGTGGAGAAGGGAATGGTGGTGTGATATATCCAAAGATAAATCGCACCAGGGATGCATTGACCGGGGCAGGAATAATTTTAAAGATGTTGAGTGCCCATAAAAATTTAATATCTGAAATTGTAAATTCGTATCCAGAATATTTTATGAAAAAAGACAAGGTCAACATTACAAAAGAAATCTTTAATAAAAAAAAGAGGGTGATTTTAAAAAGATTCAAAGGTGATATTGATTTAACCGATGGGATAAGGATTACAACTACAAAATACTGGCTCCACATCCGTCCTTCAAATACCGAGCCACTGGTGCGTATCATTGCGGAAGGGGAAAATCTTAAAGAGGTTAAAAGACTGATCGAAGAGGCAAAAGACATACTTTTGAATAGATAAGGCTAAACTGGCATAAATTTCCAATTCTTATATGTGGAATCGCGACTT
>CBFGJQ010000252.1:0-2510 GCA_965649095.1 Caldifarciminota bacterium
ATGCGCCCTTGTGGTAATCACCTCTCCACAACGTTCACAAAGAATCAATTCTTTCTCAATTGCATTTTCATATCCTTCTTTTGTTATCTGCGCCAGGTCATACTCCTGGGTATGGTAGATTCCTTCTCTGGTTGTGCAGTATGCTACACACTGTCCGCAATAGACACAGCGCTCTTGATAATGAATCTCCCGGCGAATTCTTTTGATTTTATCATCAATCTGTGCCCGGGCATTTGCCGGGCAGACCTCAACACAGGCACCGCAAAGGATGCATTTTTCAAAATTGAACTCAATCTTCCCACGAAATCTCTTTGCGGCTGGCGAAGGTTTAAACGGAAACTTACTTGTATAAGGACCTTTAAATATTGCCCTTATCGCCTCACCAAGTTCCCTTAATTTAGGTTTGCGCATTAGACCTCCTTTTTCTCAGCCAATTTACTATTCACCATTCAAGAATTTTTGTGAGTAGTTTATCAACATTCTCGTAACTCTTTTCGTTTATTGATATCTGAAGTCTCTTTAATTCATTAGAATATTTTTCTTTGATGGAAGGCGGAGAAATTTCTTCTATTAGATTATAAATATACAAAGCACAATCCCAATTTTCAGAAATTACCGCCTCCCATAATCTACCAAGATTAAAAATAAAACCTTCACACAGGAGTGATGCATTATCCATTAGCTTTTTTCTATTTTTCTTGTGAGTTTGATGTTTTATCTGCATATTATCTTTCTCGCTATTAAATCTCTTGGTAATAATTTTATCAGATGGGATAGCTCTATTACCTCAAGGGGTGATTCAGGCCAGTCGTGTTCCCAACAAACAATTATGTCGCAACCATTAATAGGGTGCCTATGTTGATTATATTGGGAACTCTTATATTCAAACTCAACCAATTCTTTTGTCCAACCTCTGCCATTAAATCTTCTAATTGTAGCATCTGGAAAACCCGATTTTATTTCTTCTACAATTATTCCTATCTCTTCAAATATCATTCCAAAGAGAAGTACTACCCCCAATTCGTTAATTGGAGCGTATACAAGCCCACCATAGTTTATTGGTTTACCTACTATAGAAATACCCTTTCCTTTTTTGCAACTTTTTCCAACCTTCTTTAATATCTCTTTCTTTTGTTCTCGCGCACCTTTTGCCAGACGAAAACGGTAGCGCTTTCCATCAATAACTGGTTCAATAATCACATAGTCCCCTGGTTTTGCGCCATGTTTTTTATACCAACCTTTAACTCCGAAAAATCGATTATGTTGAGGGTCAAATGTAAGTGGGTGAACGATATCATAATCATCAAACAAAACCTCCAATTTCATACTCTTTATTCCTGTAGGGAACCTCTCTTTATGTCTTAAACTTACCGGCACTATCCCATAATTAAGATATACCGAAGTAATTTTACTTCTTATTTCCTTTTCTCCCTGTGTCATATTATCCCCTTTAATGTATCCACATTTTTTGGTTTTGCTTCGCATTTTATAGTTTTACCAGGAATAAAAGCATCTTGTTTGAATCCGTTATATCCTATTTTTTCTTCTTTGTGTGTGTATCCCGCAAGGGTAACAGTTATAAATTCTCTTATGGTTGAAGAATTTTTATCATTTATATACATTGTAAGCAAATCAACCAACATTCCAATAAGAGTATCTTTTGATTTCCCTAAAAGGTAATTACTCAACTCACTATGACTTCCTGTTGAATATATCTTTATAACATTTGCCAATTCTTGATTCATAGTATCACCCTATTAAAGTTAAAATCTCACTTAACGGCCCCAAGCATGAAAGAAGTTTTTGTGAAGCAACAATTTAGGCCAGCCCAAAGGGCAAACCTTTTATGCTGTGTTGAACGCGGTTGCTTGCTTTTTATCATATAAATAATACCCATTTAATATCTTTTAATTCTCTACGATATTTGTCCAGTGGAATAGAGCTCGAAAATTCTCTAAACTTTTGCAAATCCTTGATTGGGTCTTTCATAATAATAATATCTCCTTTTTTATCTTCTCCCACTCCTTTTTATTCGGTAAAGGCAGGTTTTTTAACTGGGCGATGCTCAAATGGTAGGTAATTTCTCTATAAACTTCTCTTATATAACGCTTTACAAAATCTGAATTGAGATATTCAACAACTCCTTGTTCACGCATATCAAAGTTTAAACTAAATAAACTACTCTTTCTAAAAAGATGGTAAACATCCCCCATCCATGGATAGCATTCTTCATCATACGCGGCTGCAACTCTGCCATTCTCTTTAAATCCCAACCCAACTCCAATATGAGGTATTTCAAAGTATCCTCTAAACTTTTTTATCTCTGACTTTTTAATCCAGTAGCCTGTAAGATTTTCATAAATAATATTATTACATTTAAGATTTTTGCCATTTAAAATTGATAAATATTGGCTATTAGAAATTTTATTTTTGGTCATATTGGGGTTATTTTTAACTTCCGGAGTTCTTGGAGAAATTTTTATATCATAAATGTCTCCTCTCAGTAATAG
>CBFGJQ010000253.1:0-2508 GCA_965649095.1 Caldifarciminota bacterium
TTTGCATCGGAGGCATTAAATTTATGGTAGATAACATCTTTGAATGTAAAAAATATACTTGCACCGATGGGTCTTTCTTTATATTTAGCAATCAATAAGAACCCATAGCCAGCATCAAAAATTTCAGTTAGAATATTTTTGAAAAAATTATAGGGTTGGGGGATAACACCGTGTCTTCTTCGGGTAAGCAAATTAAGCCTATAAAAAATCTTCATACCAGCAGGTTCAATGGTTTTAATTACTTCTACACCATAGCGTTGTGCCTTTTTGATTGGATAGCGTATGGACTTTTGTTTAAAATTTTTCCACAGTAATTCCAGACCCGGTGTAAGATTTAAATTGAAAATTTTGTAATAACTGTGTTTTACAAATTTTAATTTATTAGAAAAGTTTATATTGGCACCTCTAATTTCACAATACTTTATATTTTCTCTTTTCATCATTTCGTCAATTGACAAAATGATGAAATGAAAATCATGATTTGACGTGATCAGCGGCGGACATTCATCAGTAAAGGGCAGAGAAACAATACGATTACCGGTAAGCCAGCTTTTGATTAAGAAAGATGGAATACCTCCTGTAATTTCTTTCTCTGAATCCTCCATAACCATATAATAGGGCTTGTACGTATAGGTTCGCTGGATTACCCTTGCCCAATTTGAGGTATGGAAGATTGTCCCTTCGGGGTGGTTTTGGGCAAACTCATCCCATCTTTTATCTTCGGAGGGGTCAATTACTTTGACCTGCATATAAGAAATTCTCTATGTATTTAATGATATATTTTTTTGCTTCTGAGTGAACGGGGGTTAATTTATTGTTTCTTTTGATAATCTTAATTTTCTCAATGTCTTGCCTGTTTTCAATTTTAATCAAACGTCCTATTGAAAGTAGATAGTTATCTACATCTCCCCACAGACCAGAAAAATAACTGTATGCAGGAATACCAAGACAGGCAGCCTCTCTCAACATTGTGCCACCACCACCAATCACAAGGTCGGCAGTGGTGATAATTTCAAAACCAAAATCTTCGGATTTGGGAATTAAATATTTTATTTTTTTAATGTTGAAGAATCTACTAACTTCGTTCTGCTGTCTTTTATTACGGGGTAGAAAGATCACTGATACATTCGGACTTTTGCTAATATATCTAAGAATGAGCCAAAGCAGTCTGGTTGATTTTCTATTATAATAGTGACTCGTAGGTGCTTCGGGTCGGAGTAGAATAATTATGCTACTACGGTCCAATTTCAGCTTTTCAAAAATCGTTTCGTCAAAATTGTAATTAAAGAGGTAAATATGCTCTTTTAATCCGGGATAATGTTCAATCTTTTTTTGATACCGGCCCCAGTTTGATTTATTTATGACACAAGGAACCAGGGTTTTACAGGTGAACCGAACCAGAAATTGGTTGGATTTTTCATAGTCATCTAAGGAGATTGCTGGAATTCCAAGAATCTTGGCAGCAAGAATTTGACTCCTTGAACCATGGGAGATGGCGAGGTCTATCTTCTTCCCTTTGTAAGCATTTACGAGGCTAATTGTCCGTAAAATTACCCCTAAAGTTTTCAGTATTTTATTCGTTGATACAAAACCTTTCTGGACGCTTGCCTTAATGTCGGCGAGTTTTAATAAACTTAAAGTATAAGAAAAATCTCTTGCTGAACAATAACATCTATAACCCTTTTCCTTAAAGTATTCATAAATGGGTTTTAGCACCCAAACATGGGGGGCATTTTCAAAGTCAAACCAGATAGCCTTTTCCATTAAATATTGCGTTTTACGCTATTATCAGAAAAGAACATCTTGTACCACTGCTCCAGCGAGAGTATTAGAAATAGGTTTCTTTTATAATCCTTAAATCCTGACTTATGCATATTATAAATGTTTCTCACATATTTGTAGTTTAAAAATTGTCTGGTAAACGAATCTTTACTATCAATCAAGTGCCATAAGTATCTTTTAAATTCTTTTGACAACCAATCCCGCATAGGGTTGGTAAA
The DNA here is from genome assembly GCA_965649095.1 of Caldifarciminota bacterium. Classification (GTDB taxonomy): domain Bacteria; phylum Hydrothermota; class Tepidihabitantia; order SM23-42; family JAOAFX01; genus JBDRWI01. Next base: position 2,001 of record CBFGJQ010000253.1, read on the forward strand.
TCCAATCTTTTTCCTTTTAATAAACTCACTGGGGAGCCAGTTTTCTACATACTTCTTGTGAATATATTTAAACTGGAAATTTTTTATTTTATATTCAGCCGGGATAGATTCGGCAATCTTTAAAAATTCTATATCCAAATAAGGAACTCTTGCCTCTACACTCGTTGCCATAGACATCTTATCTTCTGCAAGTAGTAAATCATCAGGTAATGAAAAGCGAATATCAATATATAACATCTTATCAAGGGAAGAGTGATTTGAAAACCGGGTAAAGAACGGTCTGATATAATTTCTGCCGTTGTCCATTTCAGTTTTCTTTTTTAATATTTCGCCATATAGTTGCCATTTCTCCTCAGGAAGGAATACCGAATAAATCAAGAAAAATCTCTCTATTTCATCATCAACATTTAATGTATATAAAGACCGTCTCAATCGCTCATTTTTCACCAAAAAACTGAGGGGTTTTGTGAAGAATTGTGGTGCAAGTATTGTGATATAACGATACCTT
>CBFGJQ010000254.1:0-2504 GCA_965649095.1 Caldifarciminota bacterium
AAAGCTTCAATGCCTGTTGAACTAATCTTGCTGAATTTCTCCTTCAGTTCTTCACAATTATTCACCTTAAATCCCTTAATCCCCTTAAATCTTTCCTGCCATTTATAAGAATAGACCGGTTTGATAAAACAGGGAAATTTGAGGTTTCTTTTTATTTTTTCAAGTTCGCTTATATCCCTGGGAGAGAATGTCTCGGGAAAGGGTATATCTGTCTTTTGGGCAAGTTCATATTGTTTTCTTTTATTGACGATTGATTCAATAATTTCGGCAGGCGGCAGGATAAAATAAAAATAAGACTTTAATTCATTGCGAAATTTAGATAAGAATATAACAAAGGCATCAGATGCGGGGAAAAAAATCCCGGGGTTTTTCAGTTTTTTACCTGTTGCCAGCAAAAACTGTAGTAAGTCTTCAGCCTGATGAATTGGATGCGGACAGAGCAATGCCCGGCAATATTTTGACTTGAACCCGGTCATTTGGCGATCAAAGTCCACTCCAACCGTCGGAATTCCCACCCGGGCCAGACTATGGATGATCCCAAGCCCCGTGTCAAACAGACCCAAAATATATGCTTCAGGTTGAACAGACATTTGATAAGGCTTTTAAGAAATTCGCTTCAAATCTTTTAGTGTTAAAGAGGGCAACTGCGATTCTATATGCCTTCAATCCTACCTTTTTTAAAGTTTGTGGATTATTATAGAGATGTATAATTTTACTCTTTAATGCCTCAGCGTCGCCCGGCGGAACAAGGAAACCATTCACTCCATCCAGTAGATAATCTCTGATGGAGGGCACATCAGTGCATATGACAGGCTTGCCTAATGCCATCGCCTCCAATAGCACAACCTGACCCCTTGAGGGGATACCTTCTTTTAATGTTATTACGACAAGATATGCCCCGGCAAGAAGACGGAGGTAGTCTTCTTTTGGAATATCAAAATATATCCTTACACTTGGGGGTGCCTTTTTAAAGATTGTTTTTTCATTTTTACTGGCAACAATTACCGCCGGGATATTTAAAGAAGATAAAACTTTTAAAAGAATGGGAAAATCTCGCTGAGTTCGTCCAGCGGAAAAGAGATAACCATCAGGAGTCGGTCCGATAATACCTCCTCTTTCGGGAATTGCGACAGGTATATAAATAAACTTCTCTTTACTTACTTTGAACAACTTCGAATAATAATCAATTTCTGCTGTTGATTGAACGAATATTCTATCAAATCTCTTAATTGCCATCTTCCAGATCAATAATGAAAAAATACCCCTAATGGTATTCTTCGGTTCATATATGAATTCATATAGGATGTGCCTTAATTGCACAGGTTTTTTGAGATAATACAATAGTCCAAGGAACTTGCCATTCCTTCTTGCCGTCATAATAACCTTTGAGCCGAAACCAAGATAATATAAAAGAATAAAAGAAGGGATGAGGTGGGACAACCCCCTTTTTAATTTCAATCTGTTAATCAAAATTCGCGGGGAATCAAGGTTATAAGGAAAATGGGTATCAACCAATACATTAAATTTTTTTTCCATATAAGGTGAGGTGTTGAGGAAATTTTATCTCTACTTGATAATTTAACTCTTCTAACTTCTCTTTTAAGGTAAAAGATGTTGGTTTACCATTACGCAAGTGATAACAGGCAATTGCCAATTGAGGATTATGTTTTTTTAAGACCTGGGCAGCGCCTTCTAAGGCTTCAATCTCGGCTCCTTCTATATCCATTTTTATATAATCAACCTTAGAGATTTTCAATTCGTTAATGATGGTATCCAATCTTCTAGTTTGAATAATGTTGCTTGGGGTATGGTTTTTATCTTCCCCGTTAAACAATGAGGAGCCTTCATTACTTCTCTCCCGAAATTCCTCTTTGCCATCGGCATTCCAGAGGGCACAGTTCAATAGGTTTATATTTTTGAGGGATAGTCTATTGAATCTGTAAGCCAGGTAATTAAAGGATTCCCTATCCGGTTCAATGGCGATGACCAGTCCATCTCTGTCTACAAGTCGGGACAGAATAATGGTAAAATTACCAGGAAATGCACCGGCATCAATGGCAATGTCGCCCCTTTTGGGAAGATAGTTCATCAAGTATCCCTCAATAGGAAGAAATGTAGGCATCAATAAAGAGGCGATGTGACAGATCTTATTATTGATTGGGATATGGAGATAAAACTGGTCGCGCAGGATACCAGTTAATTCATTTGGAAGCAACTTTGAGGTGATTTTAGATGCTATTGCACCCTCCAAAAAATTTGAAATCCTTCGCCTTTATTCTTTTGGAATGTAAAACAAGAGTTTGACTACCGGGAAATAAGCCGGGTCAGGTTGGAATATCAAATGAATCTTCAGCAAGAATGCCCCCGCGCACCAATGGCACTAAGTGTCCTTTCAAACTTATCTATCCGCTGAGTATGTTTTTCAAGGATCTTGAATGCTCGGTAAGTATTTTCGGTCAAGGTTTTAATTATTGGTTTTGTTTTACACTCAAATTTTTACTTGG
>CBFGJQ010000255.1:0-11837 GCA_965649095.1 Caldifarciminota bacterium
AAGAGAAAAAATGGAAAAGTTTCTGGCACCTTTCAGTTCACAAATTACCGATGCTGAGGCTATTATTGATGGACAACTATTTCGCCGCTATGTCCAGGAGAACCACCGAATCCCTCTGATGTATGTAGATATGGAAAAGCAAACGATATACCTCGGCATTCAGGATGCTATAATTAACATCACCGAACCTTTACCTGAATCTACTACTGTTGCACATGCCTTAGAAAATATTGAAGACTATTTTGCAACTATAGATTGGGGACAATCTTTAAATACTAAATATGCAAAGGCAAGTATGTTTGAAGCCTTGCTCTATATATTTTTTGCGCCTTTTGCTCATGAATATACAAAAATCCGAAGAAGAAAATTTGGGGCGATAGACTCACGCGGACCTCGTTTTCTCTATATCTATGGTCCATCTTCAAATGGCAAGACCACCTTTCTCCAATTTGCCCTTAAAATGATTACCGCCCATCTAATGAAGCCCTTTGGCGGGGAGGATTTTAATAGAAAGAAAATAAATGGAGTGAGGTATTTGGGCACAGCCTTCCCATTGGTATTTGATGATGTCAATCCTGTACGCCGCATGCCGTTCTTTGAGGAGGTATTGAAATCTTACTGGGAGGTATGGTGGCGCGAAGAATATATCTCCCCCCAGATTATTTTCTCTTCTAACAATTATACCTTGAAAGAATGGGCAAAGTCCAGAATCAAGCGTGTGGATTTTGATGTCCACTTTGCACCAGACGCACAGAATAGAGAGAAGTTAGCAAGGATTTTTGAATATGAAAATCACTTCTTTAGATGGTTTGCTTATCTCTATCTGAAAGAAATGAGAGGACCTATGTTTTGGGAAGAACTCAGTGATGACGAATTACACCTTGTCCGTAAGATAATGAAGGAACTCTATAATTATGCAAAGCGACCTATACCCGATTATTTTCCCCAAGAGCCGATTGAGAACCTTTATGACATAGGTCGTATCAAGTGGTGTGACCTTTTGTATCATCTCAATAAGGCAAAAGCACTAAGGGAAAGAGACCGTTTGAAGATTGACTTTGACCCGGATATGCGATTTCAAATCCAGGAATACATTGGCTATTTGCCGCAGACTGTTAAACAGGAGCGAAAGGGCAACACCCTGGTCATTGAGACCCCAGAGGAATTTTTTAAGTGGTTAAGGCAATCAATGCCTTCAAAAAAGAATTTATTCCAAATTATCTTCCACCGACTTTCTTTTTAACCAGACACTTAAGGGGCTAAAGCCCCTTGAAGCCCTATTAAAATCCCCCTTCATCCCCTTTTTCAAAGGAAATATAGAGGATTTATAATAACAGCTGTGTAATCTAATTTTTACCAACGGGCGGAAAATCTTAACATTATCTATTTTTGAGATAATTGAGATTTCATTGGATAGGAATTTGAAAAATTCCTATCCAATATAATGAAATTTTTCATTATAGGAAAAAATGGACAAGATACATCAGGGATTTCCGATCGCCGAGGGAAGGTGCACAAACTTAGATGGACATCGCTGGGGGTTTCAGGGGTCCTCCCCTGATGTATCTTGTTGGTCTGAATCATCAGGGGTTAAAGCCCCTTAAAACCTAAACCCTCACCCCCAAATACTACATCTTTTCAAATTTAATTTTAATGAGTCCAAGGTTTGCATCCTTATCACAAACAACAAAGATGATTCCCTCCGGTTTTGCCTTGGCAAGGAAGAGAATATCCTGGGTATAAAGAATGACCGAACCACTCTCTGGACCGAGATTCTTCTTTACCTGAGTCATAATCTTGGCTGCCATCGCGCCGAATCTCTCTGCGTCATAGCCATGGATGAACTGGCTGTCAATTATAAAACCATCAAAGGTTGCTATACCCGCTCCAAAGACACGGGGTATTCTGGTTAAGACTGACAACATCATCCTAACACCCTTCTTATCTCTTCAATGATCTTCCTTGCATACAAAAAGATTAGTCCCGGCTTTGCCTCAGGTTTTGTAATGATACAAAGCAATGATTCCCCAGCGGTAATTACACAGATTGTCTCTTCCTTCTTTTCAATAATACACCTTTCAAGTGCCCCACACTTTAAGAACTTAAATGCGGTATCAGCCTCATTGAATATATCAGCAATTAGGGCGCAGATTTCTTCTAAATCACTCCTCCCCACATAATAGTTCTGAATCAAAAGGCCATCACGGGCAAGGATGAATGCCCCCTTGACAGTCTTTATCTCAAGGAGACGACCCATCGGTTCATTGAGAGCCTCAAGGGGGGGTGGCACCGCAACCGCCCGGGCAGGCTCTGGCTCAAGTCCGAGTTCGGGCAATACCTCACCAGGTGCGGTTTGTTCAATTTCGGTCTGTGGGATTGCAACCATCTCGGGCTGGGGTTTGACGGGTGGTTGCTCAACAATTACCTCAGCCGGAGGTTTTTGTGCTTCCTGGGATGGCCTTAAGAATTCCAATGACTCCTTTGCCTCCTGATTTTCGGGATTTATTTTGAGCACCGCCTCATAATAACTGAGCGCCTTCTCATACTCGCCTTTCTTTTTGTAGCAATGTCCAAGATAGAGGTTCAAGGTCTCACTCCCTTTTGCCGATTCATAATTCTCCTCTAAGATTTTTAATGCCTCATCAATGTTCCCTTTTAGATAATATGCCCGTCCGAGGATAACCTTTGCCAGTGTATAATTCGGGTTTCTTGTTAAACCATCCAGCAGGATTGAAATTGCCTCATCAATCATTCCGGAGCTGAGATAGACATCTGCCAGTGTCGCAAAGATCAGCGCTTTTGAATCCATAATTAACTCATCCGCCATTTTCACCTACTTGCTCAAATCTCTTTCTTTAAAAATTCCTGCATCTCCATCGTAATACTGAGGCAATGGCTTATCTTGTTTGTCAGTTCTTCACCGGGGCTCAAGAGAAGTGCCTTCTTCCAGTTTGTGCACGCCTCATCAAATTTCCCCTCGTTAACAGACAGAAGACCGAGGTGATAATAAGGGAGGGGCCTTGAAGGATCAAGTTCAACTGACTTCTCTAAATAACTTTTTGCCTTTTCGCGATTATTCCTCTCCAGATAGTAGATACCAAGATAGAGATTGGCTTCATAGGAATTGACGCCTTCCCTTTCCAAAAAATCAACAAAAACTTTCGCCTTATCCAGCTCTTTTCTCTTCAGATGAACCTTAAGGAGACCTAAATTGGCATTTATATTATTCTTATCAATTGAGAGTAGTTTACTATAAGTAGCAAAAGCCTCATCAATCTCATTTAGGGAATAAAGAATCTCACCAATTTCTGAAAGCCATCCAACATTTTCAGGCTGCATTTCAAGGAGGCGGTGATACTTCTCCTTCGCCTGTTTCAGCCTTCCCAATGACTTGAGATAACCCGCCAGGGTTGCAACTGTCTCAGTATCATCAGGATGTGTCTGGGTAAAGGTATTTAATAGATTGATTGCATCCTCGATATTGTCGGACTGGAACAGGATTTTGCTCTTCAAGATAATTGCGGAACTCAAATGAGGATTAATTTTGATTGCCTCATCCACCATCTCCAGTGCCTTTTCATAATTTTTGTTCACCAAGAGATTCTCTGCCTCAGCAATAAAATTCTCGGCCGTAGGAATTTCAAGTTTGGGAAAGACCTCTTCTATCTCCTCAACCAGTTTCTCTTCTATCCTGGGCAGTTGATAGAACAATCCAAATTCATAAAGCTCGGATGCCACCGCCAGCCGAAACTTTTCTTTTTCATAATTTGGTTCTATCTCCATTCCCTTACGGATATAAGCAAGTCCCTCTTCAAACCTGCCCATTTTCATAGAAAGAAATCCCAAATTGTAGTATGCGCCCGCATAACTGGGTGCGTGGTTAATTACCTTGTTGAAACATAAAAATGCCTCATCATCCCTCCCCAGTTCGGCAAAGACCAATCCTTTCAAGAAATTACCATCAACTGTCTCTTCGTTAAATAATCTTAACACCCCCTCATAATCACCACTCTTGAGATAATAGACACCAAGATTATATCTTGCCTCTTCGCTACCCGAATCCTTTGCGGTAATAAAACTCTCTATTGCCTCTTTTAGATTATTTTGAACGAGATGAACCACGGCCAGATTATTCAATGCCGAGATTAGACCTTTATCCCAGGCCAATGCCTTTTCAAACCAGCCCCGGGCCTGTTTGTAATCGTGCCTTTTTAAAAAGACAATTCCCATGCCATTCGCACACCTTGCCTGGAGTGGATCAAGCTGTAGACCGCGCTCAAAATAATTTAATGCATCATCAAATTTTTCAAGGAAGATTGAGACCTCGCCAAGCATTACATAGAGATCAACATCGTCAGTCTTTATCTTCAAACAATCCTCAAATTCACGCCGGGCTTCGGTAAAGAGCCCCTTATTGCGGTATGTTAATCCTAAATTGTAGTGCACCTGATATTCACTGACCGATGGTTTAGGCACACCCAGTTGCTCTTTTAGAAAATCGAGGTGACCTTTATGTTCTTTTATCTCTATGGGTAAATTAGGTTCAAACTGTGCCAGGGACGGATTCAGCTCTATCGCCCTTCTCACCTCTTCCCTCCCCTCTTTATGTCTTCCCTTTTCCCCCAAGGCAAATCCCAAAAAGAAGTGGGTCTCGGCCGAATCCGGGTCCAGAAGGAGGGATTCCTGGAAGTTTTTAATTGCCAAATCGATCGCCCCTTTATTGAAATAAATCTCACCCAATACCCGATAGCCCTCCGGTGAAATCTTTATTTCCAGACTCTTTTTGATCTCCTCAAGGGCATCATCATATTTACCAAGGCTCTTGAGGGTTAACCCCAGACCAAAGTGTGCCTCGTAAGAACCGGGATTAAAGTCTAAGATCTTTCGGTAGTAGATTATTGCCTGCGAATAGCGATTCAATTTACGATAGGTATCGGCAAGTTCCAGTGTCTTTATCTCATCAAACGGTTCCGAATCAATGCGGTAGGCAAGTTCTTTTACCTTACTTTCCAACCGGCCCGATTTTCTTAAGATTATCTCCAAGTTGTTTCGGGCAAGGAGAAAGTTTGGGTCTATTGCCAGTGCCTTCTCCAGTTCCGCAATTGCCTCTTCATAAAGGCCTTTATTGTAATAAACCACGGCAAGATTGTTATGTGCCCCCGGGTCATTGTCCGGGATACGCTCGGCAAAGCTCTTCAGGATCTTATATTCTTCAGGCGAAATCATAGATAAATATTATACATTAAGTCTTTTAAGAATCAACTCTAAACTTGCGGTATCCGGAAGAAGCAAGAAATAAGCGTGTAATGGTTTACTTACATCACCAAAGTCAAATTCAGTCTCAATACAGAAGATAAAGTCCTTTTCATGACCAAACTCAACAATCACACTGGAGAGCACTGCCCCCACCATATCAATGATCATCCCCGGGACCGAAGGCAAAATCAAAAGTCCCAATAACTCGCCAAGGGCATTCATATAGGAACAGGACAAAATATTGGAAACCTCTTTTAATAGTGATTCCTGCAATTCTAATGTGCTTTCCTGGTTTTCCGGCATCAAAAGGGTTGTCAATTCCTGGGCATCCTCATAAGGATAGATGAGGAGGGTTCGGCCCGTGAGGTCACCAAGGAAATAGAGCAGCACTGAGGCGACAACATCATTGGGGTCGGCAATCTTTAAGATAACATCTTCTAATTGCCCGGTAAAGAGAGTGGGCACCCGAATCATTACCTTCTTACCCAGTAACTGGGAAAGAGAAGTAGCGGCGTGTCCTCCCCCAATATTTGCAACCTCGGTGAGTGCATCAAGTTGCCTTGGTGTCAGATTTTTTGTATCAATCATTCAAACCCCCTTGGCTCTAAAATTAAAATCGGCTTGCCATCCGCATAGATTGCGCAACCGGCGTAAATTGAGCCGGGGAGGAGCGGGTCTATCTTCTTCACTACCAGTTCATCTTCCGCAATAATCTCATCAACGACAAACCCCCTTCGGGTATTACGATAACGAACCACGATTACTGACTTTCGCCCAGGTCTTGAAACACAATTCAATCTCTTCCCCACACGCACAAGAGGCAGAATATCATCCCTTAAGGCAATCAACTCCCGTCCATAAACTGTCTTTATTTCGCTCTCTTCAATATAAAATGACTCGGTTATATAATTTAAAGGAATGGCATATCGCTGACCGTCTAATGCAAAGACCATTGCCCGCTGGACCGCAAGACTCAGAGGTAATTCAAGCGTAAAAGTAGAACCTTTGCCCTTCTCTGATGAAATCTCTAATCTACCACCGAGTTCGGTAACCGTAGAATTAACAATGTCTAAACCTATCCCGCGGCCAGAAATTTCTGTAGTCTCTTTCCTGGTTGAAAAATCGGGTCTCAAGAGCAACCGGTATAGTTCATCCCTTGTCAATCTATAGGCAACCATTGGCTCAACAATCTTCTTTTCTATTGCCTGCTCCCTTATCTCTTCGGGGTCAATACCCCGACCATCATCACTCACACTGATTCTAACAAACTCTTTCTCCTTCAGGGCAGTAAGCATAATCCTTCCCTTCTTTTCAATGCCGTGGTCAAGGGCATTTCGCAACAGGTGCATAATCGGTTCCTTTAAGACATCAATGATGGAACGGTCCACTTCCAGTTCACCCCCAGTAATAACAAAATCAACCTCTTTATTCTGCCTCTTCGCCTCATCCCTTACCCAGCGGGGGAAAAGATCAAAGACAGTGGAGACAGGAAGCATCCGTAATCTCATAACCTCATCCTGCAATGCGGATATTAACCGACCGGCTGTTTCGCAGACTTCCATCACCTCATTATCACCAATCTTTTGACTGACCACAAGAAGCCTTGAGCGGGCAATGAGTAACTCATTGGTGAGGTTAAAGAGTTTATCAAGTTTTTCAGTCTTTATTCTTATCTCAGAGATTTCCCGCGTTGTAATTGAAGGAGCGGTGAATTCAATCTCTTTACCGGTGGCAAGGTCTTCAAGGATTTGAACAATCTCCTGCGGATCCGGGATTGGATTTTTCTCTTTAATCATCCGCACCGCATTGGCTATGTAGTCGGCAACAGTAAAGAGAGATGATAAGACCCGAGGGTCAATTTCACCTTTACTCTTTGCCTCACCAAGGAGATCCTCCGTCCGGTGGGAAACAGCCGCGATTTCCGCAAAGCCCATTGTCTGCGCCATCCCTTTTATCGTATGTAAAATGCGGAAAACCTCAAGGATAGAATTCCTATTCCGATTATTACCCTCTAAAATTAGAATCTCTTCATTCAACTCTTTTATGTATGATTCGGCTTCGCTAATGAAGAGCTCTAAATATTCTTCCATTTTAAAAGTAATAGCGAATTCCCAACAACATCATTTTTTCATTATCCGCTCAATGGACTCCAAAACCCGCGAGGGTTGAAAAGGTTTTACAACATAGTCAAGTGCGCCCGCCTGAACCGCCTCCAAAACCAGAGCCTGCTGTCCCATTGCCGAGACCATAAGGATCTTTGCCTTGGGGTCAAACTTCTTTATCTCCTTTACCGCTTCAATACCACTCATATCAGGCATAATGATATCCATCGTGACCAGGTCGGGTTTCAATTCTTTATATTTTTCCACTGCCTCCTTTCCTGTTGCGGCCTCACCGCAGACGGTATGTCCACCCTTTTCTAAGATATCACTGAGCATACGACGCATAAACATTGCATCGTCCACAATCAAAACTCTCATCTATCCTCCTGGTAAAAATTATTTAATCTTAAACTCATCAATCACCCCTTTTTGACAAAATCTTTGCCAGGTCCAAAATGAGTATCGGACTCTCATCGGTCTCTAAAACACCAATGAAGAAATCCTTCTCTTTTTTCGTGGAAATGATTTCGGAATCTCTGTTGATCTTCTTCTCATCAATCTTCTTCGTTCCTAAAAGGGAATCAACCATTAATCCCGCTATCCTCCCTTTATCCTCAACAACCAATAGCACATTGCTCTCTTCAATCTCTTCTATACCAAAGCGCTTCTTGAGAGAAAGAACCGGAACAATCTCGCCCCGCACATTTACAAGCCCGATTAAAAAATCCGGGGCCTGAGGGACCGGAACCAAATCTCTTATCTCGGTCACCTCCCGTACCCTGGTAATATCAAGACCAAGTTGTTCATCCGCAATCTTAAAGACAATCAATGTCTCCATCTACTCCCACCAGAGATTTCGGAAACGAACCAGGCCAAATGGGTCAACCCGAAAGCCACCGATATTCTTTTGGACTACAAAACTTTCAACTCCGTGCGAGAGGAAGACCCAGGGGGCATCGTTAATCAACATCTCCTCAATCTTTTTATACAATTCCATCCGTCTTTTTACAATCTGCTCAGCACGGGCAGACTCAATCAGACGGTCAATCTCTTCATTTGAGTAAAAGGATGTATTCCCGGATGAACCGAAACTTCTTGTGTGAAATAGAAAGAGGAAGTTATCAGGGTCACCATTATCTGAAATCCATCCCCGCAGGCTCAATATGCTTTTACCACTGTAGGTCTTATCCAGAAATTCCTTCCAGGGGAGGGGATTTAATGTCAAGTTTATGCCAATCTTGGCCAGAGAATCTCTGATGAACTCGGCGCGGTATATTACCTCTGCATCCTCTCTGATATCAAAGACAAAACTATCCCGAATTCCGGAGCCAAAGCCGGCCTCCCTCATCAACTCCCTTGCCTTTCTTAAGTCATAAGGATAACCGGTAAGATTCTCATTATATGCTGGTAGACCGGGGGGGAAGATACCCTTTGCCGGTATCGCCTGCCCTTTGAGCAGGACATTTGTGTAATATTCCTTGTCAATCGCATAGTTCATTGCCTGACGAACCCGGCGGTCTTTAAATGGTGAATCAAGACCCACATTAATTGAAATATACTGAGTAGAAAGAGCGGGACCGGAGATTATCTCCTCGGGAGAAAATTCATTTCTCATATCAACCGAAAGATTCATAATAGATATTTCGCCCTTTTTAAACTGCTCAACCGCTTCTTTATCATCGGGGATGATCTTAATGACACAACGGTCTATAATAGGCCTTCCCTCAAAAAAATCATCAAATGCCTCAAGGAGAATCTCCCGACCTTTTTCCCAGTGACCAAAACGATAAGGTCCACAGCCAACTGGATTTTTATCAGAAAAATCTCGGGGCACAATATCACAAACGCCACAAGCAAGGTTTGCTAAAAAAGGAATATAAGGATACTTCAAAACAAATTGAATGCGGTCTTCACCAATTATTCTCATCTCTTCAATATAGTCAATAAAGTTTGCATTTGGACCAACCTTTACCCGGTTGAGCGAATCTATTACATCCTGCGCGGTTAACCGGGAGTTGTCGTGAAACTTAACATTCTCCCTGAGGAAAAAATTCCACAAACATCCGTCCGGAGACACAGAAAAAGACCTCGCAATCCCGGGAATAAGATGGTTTGCGGAATCAAAACTTAATAGTCCAATAAAAATCTGTTCTATTACCTGATGGCTTGTAGCATCAGTCTTCTTCGCCGGGTCAAGAATTATGGGGTCAGTAGTATCCCGGAAGACGAGAGTCCTCTGCTTGTGTTTAATTATAATTGATACCTCTTTCTCAAATTCCTTAATGGTGCCGGCTATCATTTTGCAATCTTCATTGCTTGACTTTATTGCCTCAAGGTATTTAGCAAAATCTTCGCCAATTTTCTGATAATCATCATTGAAGATTCTCACCTTTTCGCCAATTGTTCGGCATTGGTTTACCATATTTCTTGTTGAGGCAAGCATTTCTCTGGAAAGTGAATCAAGATTTTTTAAAACTATATTACCCTCATCAACGGAGGAGATTGCTGACTTAATTGCACTGATACCTTCCTCAACATCACTTGTGCTACATATAAAATATGAAATGAGTGTCTTAAAATCCTGCCCGATTTTCTTTTCAATCAATTCAATATTACCTACAAAATCTCTTATTCGTTCGGAGAGATTTTTTATCTCCCCGGTGACAACACCCAGTGCGGGAGCGTATTCACCGCTTCGCGCACTTTCAATTCGGGCATAAAGTCCGAGCAATTTTGATCGTTCGGTAATTCTTTTTAATTCCTGGAGTGGTTCTTCAATCTTGCTGGTTGATTCCTCCAAATAAATTAGTTTCTTTTGTAATAATCCTAAAATTCCCAAAATTTCATTATAGAAATCCATTGCCTTTTTTAAAACACCAATAGCCGACTCATAGACCCTCAACCAATCCAGAACCTTATTGGCAATTGCCGAAATAATCTCATTGAGATGATTCGCTTCTGAAACAAACTGGATAATAAGACGGTCGGATGACTGGGCTTCCAATTTTTTAAAATCTGAAAGGTCTAAAAACCTTTCTCCCTGTTCTGAAAAGTCAGGCACACTTAGAAGAATAGACTTGAAGATATTAAAGAAACTATAGAATGAATCACTATCTTTGACCTTGAAGAGTCCATCTTTTACATTGTTGATATGCTGAAAGAAGGCAGATAAAAATATCTCGGTGACCGCCGAGGAGCGCGTAACATTATAGAGCCCAGATAGGGACTGCGGGAGTTTTTCGTTTTCCTTCATCAATGCCTTCTGCAGGTCTTTCTGGGTGATAATACTTGCCGATATATCCTGCAGGCTCGTTTCCACAGAGGGTATAATCGTAAGTAATTCGGCATTAATTTCCGAGAACCTCTCCCCAATCTCATTTAAATCTGAAATTATATCTTGAATTTTCTTTAACTCACCCGTGAGTTCTTCAATTCCCCGGAAGACCTCTGAGGAAGTCAGAGGAATCTTCTGGGTGGGAATCCGGGAGATACGCACCAAATTACCCATCTCCCGGGCGATAACCTCAAAACCTCTCCCCTGTCGTCCGGCATGAAAGGCGGTAATCCCCGCATTGCGGGAGGCAACCTCAATACCCTCGGAAACAATACCGATATTCTTTATTATCTCGGCAAGATGCAGACCCGATTTCTTAATCTCATCAAATATCTCTGTGATTCTCTTTAAATCTTGGCTGAGCCGAGCAAGGATTGAGAGGGATGAGTTGAAATCTTTTATGCTATTCTGGAGCAACTCCTTTACCCTTTTTATTTCATTTTCAAATACCGAAATGCCCTCAAAGACCAATTCCACAGTTGCTGAAAGGTTATCAAACTGATGACGGACTTCGCCTAATACCTCTGAATCTGCCTGAAGCCGATTTTCAATCTGACGACCGATACTTAAAAATTTCTGGAAGTTCTCACCATAACTATCAAGATAGGGCTTGAGCTGTCTGACGAGCAATTCCTGTAAATTAGGTTCCATATTGTATATTTTATTGAAATTTTGCCAAATGTCAATATTTAAAAAAGGACAAATTACCCTTGACATAAGGAAATTTTTATGTATATTATGGGTGAAGATTATGAAAAGGAGAGTCTATCTTGATTATGCGGCAACCACACCATTACATCCGGAAGTTCTTGATGCAATGAGGCCATATTTTATTGAAAAATTTGCCAATCCCTCAAGTATCCATTCAATGGGTCTTGAGGCAAAGGCGGCGATTGTAGATTCAAGAAGAAAGGTAGCAGATATCCTGGGTGCCAAACTCGAGGAGATCGTCTTCACATCCGGGGGTAGCGAGTCCAATAATATGGCAATCAAGGGGGTTGCCTACGCAATGAGGGAGAAGGGGAATCATCTGATTACCTCCAAGATTGAACATCATGCGGTCCTGGAACCCTTCCACTTTTTGCAGAGACAGGGGTTTAATGTTACATTCTTAGCGGTGGATAGATATGGAATGGTTGACCCTG
>CBFGJQ010000256.1:0-2499 GCA_965649095.1 Caldifarciminota bacterium
ATGCAACAAAAGTTGGTAATAGGTGGGAATGGGAAGGGGTTGACTACGCGCCATCAACTTATCGCGGAATACATCCTTCAATTGCAGTTGATAAAAACGGTAACCCTCACATCTGTTACTATGATTCCAGTGCTAACACCTTTAAATACGCAAAGAAGACCGGCACCGCCTGGAATATTGAGACGGTTAGAAATGCTGCGGGAAGATGGAGTGATATCGCCATTGATAAATATAATTACATTCACGTTTGTTTCTCTGAATTATCCAACTCTTTGATGTATGGAGTTCGTGACGACTATGCATGGACATTTTCGCCTGTGGCTGGTGAGAGCAGCGGTGCGAACTATCCCTCAATCCAGGTTGATGCCAGTGGAACCCCCCATATTGCTTATCGCTCCTTCACCCTAAATGATTTGATGTTAGCAAGCAAGATTAGTGCTAATGCTTGGCATTATGAGACGCTTGATACCGCTCAGGTTTACGGATACACGGATATTGCGATATCCCCAAGTGGCAGGCCATATATCGGTTATTATAGTTTTTATAATGATTTTGCATTTAAAGACCAATATGGAATCTGGCATTATGAGAATGTAATGGCAGGAATCTACATAATTCCGATTGCGTTAAAAGATGAGGATACTCCATATCTTGTTAGAGAAGGTCGGTTTGCTGCAAAACGGAATGGCACCTGGATAATTGAAGCATACGATTTCAATGGAGGTTATTATGTGGCTCATTCAATGGCGGTAGATGCCTATGGGAATCCTCATATCAGTTATTATGACACGGTTACAAAGTATTTAAAGTATGCGACAACTGCAATCAGAATAACCTATCCGAATGGAGGAGAGTTGTGGGCACCGGGTGAAAGTCGCGTGGTCCAGTGGTCTGGCGCTGGTGAGGTAGATATTTATCTCTCTGGCGACGGCGGAGCGACATACTCTTTAATTGCCAGCGATGTGCAGGGTGGAGCACATCAGATTGTTGTTCCTGAGATAATTACAAACACGGCGGTAATTAAAATTGTTCGCGACGATTCACTTTTCTATTCTGAAGATATTTCCGATGGATACTTCCAGATTCAATATCAACATCTCCTGCCCTTTGCGATAACAACACCTGTTGCAAGCGGAGGCATATATTATAATTCACCAATTACTATGGATAAATTTGGTAACATTCATATCTGTTATTCCCAAGGTGGATATTTGAAGTATGTCAAGAAGGCTGGTCCTTCCTGGACAATTGAAACAGTGGACAATGGAGATATAATCCCTGCCAACTCAATTGCTGCTGATGATAATGGCAATGTCCACATCAGTTATATTGTAGGGGGTAATTTGAAGTATGCCAGGAAGGTTGGTCCTTCCTGGACAATTGAAACAGTGGACGCATCAGGAGCGATATTTCTGTATAGTTCAATTGCAGTGGATATAAGCGGTGCCCCCCATATCAGTTACTATGATGGGATAAAACGGGATTTGAAGTATGCCAAGAAGGTTGGTTCTTCCTGGACAATTGAAAATGTTGATACAGCAGGAAATGTAGGTCAATATAATTCAATTGCAGTGGATATAAACGGTATCCCCCATATCAGTTACTTTGACAATGGTGCTGCTAAATTGAAGCATGCCAAAAAGTCGGGTTCCAGTTGGTCGGTATCTACTCTCCTTGGTCCATTAGAACATGCAGTTCACTCCTCCTCAATCGCTGTAGATGAATATGGGGTATCCCATATCTGCTGTCAGGGGTATGACAATTTTACCGGATATCTGGTTTACGGAAAATTATTGCCGAGTGGTAGTTGGTTAGAAGATACGGTTTATTATGGTCCCTACCCAGTAGATTTTTTTTCCCTCGCCCTGGATGGAAGTGGCAATCCCCATATCAGTTACTATGATGGCGAATCCAATACGTTAAGGTTAGCAAAGAAGATAGGTCCTTATTGGACGATTTGGGGCACTGATGTAGTTTCTGCTTTTGGAACTTCTTTAGTCATTGATGCTAATAATAACCCACACATTGCCAGTAGAACAGCTGATAACTTAGTATATCTCACCACTGCGATAACCCTTACCTATCCCAATGGTGGAGAGGCCTGGTCAGCGGGTGAAAACCAAAATATCTTATGGGAAGGCGCGGGACCGGTGGATATTTATCTATCAACAGATGGCGGCAATTCTTTCCGTCTGATAGCAAATAATATTACCGGGGGTAGTTATCAATTTGTTGTTCCTAACACCTATACAAATTCTGCAGTGGTAAAAATAGTCCGAGATACAGTCTATTCTGAAGACATTTCTGATGGCTATTTCACTATCCAAAGCGCTATTCCGGTGCAAAATTTCAGGAAAATAACCGTCGCAAGTGCTGGAGATGTAGGCTGGTATACTTCGCTTGCCCTTGATGCAAATGACATTCCCCACATCAGTTATTATGACTGGACAAACGGTGATTTGAAGTATGCCAGAAAATCTGGTTCCTCCTGGATTATTG
>CBFGJQ010000257.1:0-2483 GCA_965649095.1 Caldifarciminota bacterium
ACCTGTGTCTTATCAATTACTGCCTCTGGTTCAATTCTAAATTCAGAAGTATCTTTATTATATTTTGATACAAAATTGCAGACCTCTTCAATAAATTTATCAAGGTTCCCTTCCGCCATTGAAAATCCAGCCGCCCTTTTATGTCCGCCAAAGTCAATAAATAGATACCTCATACTATTGAGCATCGCATAAAGGTCTATTCTGTATGACCTCAATTCACCAAAACACTTACCATCCTGTATAAGAACTGCGACCGAAGTCCGATTGAAATGGTCTCTCAGCCGGGATGCAATGCCGCCCAAATGGTGCAATTTAAGTCCATTCTTTGCTTTGGGAAAGACTGCAAAGACTACCCCCGCAAAGACTTTTGATAGATTTATTGCTTCACTGCTGAAATTCTCAATTAAGTTTTTACGCTTTTCTTCTACCAGCTTTAATTCGTTTATAGTTTTAAAGACCACCTCATAATCTGCACATTTTAGCAATTCAATACCCCACTTAGAATCTAAATGTGCGGCGGAGACGAATATTGGCACCAATTCGGAGATGACCCTCGGGAAATCTATTGGTCCGTCTTTTAAGAAATATCTTACCCAGGGTAGGTCAAGGTTGTTAATTGCCTTCAATCCCTCATAGCAGAGAATTCTATTTTCACCAATTGGTGTCACTCTGTCGGCGATAGTTCCAAGCATTGTAATTGCAAAGAATTCTTTTTTTAAATTGTAGTAATCGCGGGCACTCAGTCCAAGAGATTTCTGGTATAGATACTGACACAATTTAAAGGCGACGCCAACCCCGGCGAGTTCACGGAATGGGTATTGGGAATCAATCCTTTTAGGGTCAACCGCCGGAACCGGAAATTTTTTAATGTCTGTCTCGTGATGGTCGCAGACAACAAGGTCCAATCCTTTATTTTGGGCAATAGAGAAATTTTCCGAATTACTTATTCCAAAATCTACAGTAATCACAGTCTTGACTCCCCTTTTTATATATTCATCAAGCACCGCTGGATTTAAGACATACCCATCCTTTTCCCGATTTATCGGGTAGATGTAAACCGCGGGGGTTTCTCCTTTTCTCAAATCACAAATCGTTTTGAACATCAGCATTGCTGATGTATAGCCATCAGGGTCATCATGGCAGTAGATCAATATTGGAAAATCCCCCGGGATGGAACTCAGTATCTTCTCTGCCGCCTCATTTATATCAGGCATTGTCTCTGGAGAATATAACTTGCCTGCCGAGGGATTTAGAAAATCCCGAGCATCGTCATATTCTGGAAAACGGCGGGCAATAATCCGGGCAAGGGCAATAGGGATTGCAAAATCTGAAGAATATCTCTGGGCGAGTATATCTACCTCACTCACCTCTTCCCTCAATTATTGAGATGATATGATTATTGAGATAGGATATTACCTCTTCCTTTTTTGGTGGTAATAGAAGATATACACCCCGGAATTGATTTAAGAATGTCTTGTGCCGGAAGGGACTAAAAAGGACACCATTTTTCCCTAAATATATCTTTTTGAATTCCCTTAAACTCCTCTTTTGTGTGGCAAAGATACTTTTAATCTGCACTGATTCTTCATCAAGGGTATAATGGGTGGGAAAGAAATAGGAGTGGAGAGAGGCAAATAGAAAGATAAGACCAAGCAAAGACCAGAAGATTCCATAAAATATAAGAATAAGGCTGAGAAATCCAAAGATAAAAGTTAGGCTTAAAATCGTCTTTACCGGATTATCCCGGGCCGGATGGACTGACCAGTTCATACGCTATTAACCATTCAAAGTGGGCCCGGTAGGACTTGAACCCACGACCCGCTGATTATGAGTCAGCTGCTCTAACCACCTGAGCTACGGGCCCAATCCCAAGGTTAATTATATCCATAAATGTTGAGTTGTCAACATTTGATTACAGAAGTTTATCCACATTGTAGTTGCTCAATCTATTGAGCAAAATATTCAGGGGGATACCCCCTGAAAACCCTCGCTATATTACAAACATTTACCTTGTGCAAAAGCAAATTGTAGCATTCAGATTTATCTGGACGGAAATTATTCCTTGCTCTGTTGAATAATTGTTTTTTGCTAAAATGTGGGAGCGGCTTCCCAAACGCGACGGCCTTGTCTTTGCAATTGCACGCCGGGGAAAATATTAGTCAGATTCGTGTTCATTTTTTATGGACTGTATTCTTCATTTGCCGAATGATAGACGCCGAATTTACTAATACCGCCTATTGCATAGATTTTATCATTCACTACACCGATTGCCAGGGCCCGCCGGGGAGTTGGCATGGCAGGCTTTGTGGTCCAGGTATCTGAATTCGGGTTATACTCTTCGTTATTAGAGAGAAAGTTTGCACCGTCAAACCCACCAATCGCATAGAATCTGTCGCCAATAACGCCAACCGCAAGACCTCCCCTCTTCGTCGGCATATCTGATTTACTGATCCAGGTATTTGAAGCAGGGTCATAGACCTCAA
>CBFGJQ010000258.1:0-2473 GCA_965649095.1 Caldifarciminota bacterium
GACGGTGATTGAGATTGATGACCCAAAGGCAAGGATATTCCAGGAGGAGATATTCGGGCCTGTCCTTGCCGTGATAAGGGCTCGTAATTTTGAGCATGCTATTGAACTTGCCAATGACTCTGAATATGGCCTCACCGGTGCGGTCTATACAAAGAATCGCAAAAAGATCGAAAAGGCAAAGAGGGAATTCTTTGTTGGTAATCTCTATATCAATCGCAAATGCACTGGTGCTTTGGTTGGTGTCCATCCATTTGGTGGATTTAATATGTCGGGAACCGATTCCAAGGCAGGGGGTCCTGATTATTTGTTGCTGTTCACCCAGGCAAAATCAATTGCTGGATATGTTGGACTTAAAAAGAAGAAAAGATGACAAAAACAGAAATAATCAAAGAGATAAAAAAGAATGGTATAAAATTCATTGACCTCTGGTTCTCGGATATTTTAGGGTCAATCAAGAATCTCACGATTACAATAAACGAACTTGATAAGGCACTCACCGATGGAATCTGGTTTGATGGTTCATCAATAGAAGGATTTGGTAGAATCTGCGAGAGCGATATGTTTTTGAAACCAGACCCGGAAACCTTCACAATTATCCCCTGGAATTTAGAAAAGACCGTTAGGTTTATCTGCGATGTATATGGTCCTGACCACAAGCCTTCCCCGGTTGACCCGCGTGGGCTTTTAAAACGGGTCCTTGCAAATCTTAAGAAGAGTGGGTTGCAATTCAATGTCGGTGCAGAACTTGAATTCTATCTATTCCAGCGGGATGGTTCAAAGATAACACCTCTATTACATGACCAGGTAGGATACTTTGACCTTGGTGGTGATCTGGCACTACGGGTGCGTAAGGAGATGTGCGAAAAACTCGCTGAATTTGGCATTATGGTTGAGGCAGGTCATCATGAAGTTGGCAAGAGCCAGCATGAGATTGATTTGAGATATTGCGATGCATTGCGACTTGCGGATAATATCCTCACTGCAAAGATGGTGATAAAGAGGATTGCGGAAGAGCATAACCTCTATGCAACATTTATGCCCAAGCCATTATTCGGTATGGCAGGATGTGGAATGCATATCCATCAGAGTATCTTCAAAAATGGAAAGAATATCTTTGCTGACCAGAAAGACGATTACGGACTCTCTACCACTGCCTACCATTATCTTGCCGGGCTTCTCACACATATAAAAGGAATTTCGGCGGTAATTTCACCGATTGTAAATTCGTATAAGAGGCTTGTATCGGGCTTTGAGGCACCGGTCTATATCTGCTGGGGCAGGATGAACCGCTCTGCACTGGTGCGTGTTCCCCAGATTACAAAGAATAGATTGACCAGTACCCGGCTTGAACTCCGTTCCGTTGACCCCTGCACAAATCCATACCTGGCATTTAGTGTTATCTTAGAGTCGGGACTGGATGGTGTAAAGAGAAGACTAAAACCACCAAAGCCCGTTGAGGAGGATGTTTATCAGATTGAGAGTGTTGATTTGCAATCTAAGGGGATTGATCTCCTTCCGAGGTCATTATGGGAGGCATTGCAATTCTATCACAATAGTGAACTTGTAAAGAAGACCTTTGGCGATCTCTTATTTGAAAAATACTACGAGATAAAGGTGCGGGAGTGGAATGAATACTCAATCCAGGTCTCAAAGTGGGAGATTGATAAGTATCTGGAGATATATTAAAGAGGGCAATTGAGGACAAACAAAGGGCAATTGAAGGCAATAAAAGGGCAGAAAGGGAGAAAAAGGCAAATAGGGATGAGGGGATAGCCTTTTGTTTTAGGGCGTGGCGGCTGGTATGGTCACAAGTCTTATGTTATTGGTTATTTTTTTACCATAGACTATGCCCTAAGACTATACCAATATCTATGCCCAACAACCATAACCCTGGACCTACCCTGCTTATGGTGTTACCTTCGGTAGGAGCGGCTTCCCGGATGCGACCCAATGCTTTATCTCGTCTGTTTAGTCTTTCTCGTTTCTCTGGTTTTTCTATATTATTTAACCGCACGAGGAAAGGGGTAAAAATCGTAGGGCAAACCTTCAGGTTTGCTTTGTGATTGTTTAGCAAACTCGACTACTGCAAAAATGGTTATTGGTTTGTGGGCATGGATGCGAGTATGGTGCCCAACAACTATTATTTCCAATCCCCCTCAATCTTCCTTCTTTAAAAGGGGGAACAGGGGGATTTGACAATGAATTTTTGAAATTCATATTACCACACGACATCATTATATACAAAAAGAAAAAAGTCAATCACATTCAACCCGCATAAATGCGAGAAATATTTATCCCTATTCAAAATAGCAAAACCAAGACTACAAAAAATGAATCTTTGTCTGCTTTGTTATATTAAAGGGGATTAAAAATAAACTTTCATTCCATAATTCCATTATTTTAAGGTAATAGGAATTTCAAAAATTCGTAAAAGGTAAGTTTTTCCAAAAAACGGAATAAAAATGTAGCGTCC
>CBFGJQ010000259.1:0-2469 GCA_965649095.1 Caldifarciminota bacterium
CTTTATTATAAAAAATTGGGGCACTGAAACAGGAGCCATTCTGAAAAATTTTCAGATAATATTCTCTCCCTGAGACAAAGAATGGAATTTTGTATTTCAAGCAGAGTGCAACGGCATTTGTCCCGGCGTCTCCTTCCCGAAGCGAGACCCCCTCCAATAACCCAATCTTTGCACGGCTCTTCAATACCTGTGGAGGTCCCACGACCTTCAGGACAAATCCCTCAGGGTCAGTTAAGACGATGATTGACCCACATAATTTAAATGTCTCACTACAAAAGTTCATTAATGGTAATGCGGCATTGATATAAGTCTGGAGTCCTCTCTCTTTCTTTAAAAGCTCCTCGGCGGAAAGTCTTCTACTTAGGAAATTCTTATTTCTGTCCAGACCCCAGGCGCGACAGAATCTTCTTGATTTTTCAATCAACTTTTTCCGATTATGTATCATAGCAGAAATTTTCTAATAAATCACCCGATTCCTTTCCTTTTTACCGAAGAATCTATTAGAGTATACATCAAGGGGATTCTCCCCTTGAAAACCCCAATAAGATCCCCCTGTATCCCCCTTATAAAAGGGGGGATTAAAGGAAAATTTGTTATCCGTTTGAATTTTGAGGTAATAGGAATTTTTGAAATTCCTATTACCTGAATCCTAACCTCTCTCCAAAATGAACCTGTCCTGGCGACAGGTCACGATTCGGGGGAAGCTCTCAGAACGGTTTTTTTCAAATAAAAAAGTACGATGGCGAAAGAGACAATCTCTTTGCGGGGCCATCATACAACGGAATATAGTATATTCAAAGAATGTATTGTGTCAAGGGAATTTTCTTGAGCTGAATCTTAGGTTGAATAGTGTCACCCATTTTTAGAAGAGGTTGCTGAAAAAGTCTATTAGAGCAACCTGTCATGCTGAATTTATTTCAGCATCTCTTGAGATTCCGAAACAAGTTCGGAATGACATCTTGAATTAATGAACCAGAAGCACAAATAAAGGACTTTTTCAGCAACCTCTTAGAAGGCTTTTGGACAGAAACCACCTGTGGTGATATAAATATTTAGAAAGACAATAAAAGGCAGGAGAAGGGCAATTAAAGGCTAAAAAGGGCAAAATGGTAAATCTGTGATTACCTATCAGGGCTAGAGATTAAACTCAAATTCGGGTGGATTCTTTAGTGTAGCAAGGACAGAACAGTATCTGTCCTTTGATAGTTCAAATGCCCGCTGGAGGTCTTCCCTCTTATATTCACCGTTGCAGGTTATTCTGTATTTTATTCTTAAGTAGCGTCTCGGATGTTCCCAACTCCTTTCTCCTTCGAGCGCCATCTCAAACCTCTCTATCTTCCCTCCCTTTTTCTGTAATATTGATACAATGTCCATTCCCATACAGCCACCGAGTGCGACAAGGAGTAAATCCATAGGTTTGAAACCCTGATTCAATCCACCGGAGACAATATCGGTATCCACAATTATACTATGATTTTGGTCATCTATTGCCCTAAATTGGAGCCCCTTTTTATTCCAGATGAGCGTAATCATCTTGTCTCTTTATTCGTTAATCAGTGTATCAATCAATGCCTCAAATACAGGAATAAGTTCGTCGCCAAAACCAACCTGGGTCTTTCTAATTTTCCCCTTTTTATCCAGAAAGATCGTGTGGGGGATTGCCCGAACACCATATTGCTGGAAGATCTCATTTGTGCCTAAGAGCAATGGGTAGTTAATGCCATTTTCGTCTCTAAATTGTCTCAGAGTTTGTGCCTCTTCATTACTTATCCCGAGGATTATCAACCCCTGTTCTTTGTATTTATTATAGAGGGCGACAAGATGGGGGATACCCCTCCGGCAGGGTGGACACCAGGTCGCCCAGAAGTCAATAATGACAACCCTCCCCCTATAATCTGATAGCCTTACTGAATCGCCATCAATTGTAGGGAGGGTAAATCCTCCCTTCTTTATCTCTTTTTGCCTCCCACCGCAGAGGATTAAAAAGAGTCCAAGCAGGGCAATTATCCCCTTATATCCTCTCATTTTGCACCTCCTTTTCGGGAGGAGATCTCCTTTTTAATGCCCCTTTCCCCACCAAGATACCTGTTTATCTTTTTGATTAAAAGTTCTTTTGAAACTGAACCGATTATCCTCTCTTTTATCTTTCCATTCATAAAGAAGAGGAGGGTGGGTATATTCTGTATGTCAAACTCATTGGCCGTTTTAATCTCATTATCCACATTCACCTTGCCAATATTTATCTGCCCGGAAAAATCTTCATCTATCTCTTCCAAAATCTGGGTTATTCTCACGCACACAGGCGACCATATCGCCCAGAAATAGACAAGATACGGCCGATTTGACTTTTCAACCTCCTGAAAAAAGTCTATGTCGGTGAGTTCTTTTATCATTCTTGCCTCCTATGTTTCACGTGAAACATTAAAAGGTGTCTTCGTATCCAATCTTTATCATTCTATTCAATTGTTG
>CBFGJQ010000260.1:0-2452 GCA_965649095.1 Caldifarciminota bacterium
AGTTCTTATAAAATGTCTCAAGGGCATAGCCATTTAATCGCACATAATCAGGATGGCAATCAACCGGCACAAAGTAGCCGCTCTTTGTCTCTATATCAGGCGCGCCATGGCCGGTATAATAGATAAAGACATCACTCTTTTGTGCCTTCACATAGTTATAAAGTTTTCCCTTATAATCCTTTTCACTCCCAAATATCCGCTCAAAGTCGCTCTTCTTTCCATTCTCAATGAAGATAATGTTCTCTTCCTTATAGCCAAGTGCCTTTCGTAGATACTCTTTTAAGACCAAACCATCATTGTCTGCATATTCTACATCAGGAACTTTTGGGTCTTCGTATTGCTTATTGGCAATCACTACTGCCACCCCATCCGGATTTTCTATCTTTGATATGGGAATATTGATATCCACATCCACGGTCAAAACCGGTGGTGGGGTAATACCGGTTGGAGTCCTCTCTTCGCCCTTTACAACAATCTCTTTTGGCTTCTGAATTGGCCGATTCAATGGGAATGAGAGAGTTATACTTTTGCCAAATTCTCTTCTTCTCTCTTCTAATGTAAGGGTAATCTTTAAACTATCAGCCTGAAACCTTCTGCCAACAAAGACCGGAAAGTCTATCCTCTGCCAGGAACCCGGTTCCATTGTGCCAAAATCAAAACTTGACTTATCACCAAGATATGTAATCCCTTGCGGGACCTTGATCTCAGCCCTTACATCCTCTGCCCTGCCTGAACCTTGATTTTGTATTATAATAGAAATATTTGCCGATTTCCCTGCCACAATCTCACCCTCTTCAACCCCTTTATCATAGATGGCAAGCGATGGTGGTTCAAATCTTCTCGTCTCAAATCTCAAAATCCCTGGCTCGGCATCGGCCTGGAAATAGGGCTCCAAAATCTCTATCTTCAAATCTACCTGGGCAGTGGGAACTTCCCTTGAGGCGCTTATTGGGATAACTATTCGCCTCTCCTCCATCACCCCAATCATATCAATCCCTGTGCTTGCTGGTATATTCAAATTTGGGATTGACTTAGTGGGTGTGATTCTTATCTCCAGGTCCTGGGCAACACCCCTACCGCTATTTTTAATCTGCAATATAATCCTGCCCTCTTCTTCGGCATCAAGTAGAAAGTCTTTATCGCCGGTTGAATCGTCAAATGATACAGAAAAGGATAATGCGGGTGGATACTTTTGAGTCTTCTTTCTTTTAGTAAGTAATGTCGCAAGGGGCTCGGTCTCTATTCTGAATGCACCCAAATTTTTATTCTCGGATGAGAGAAGGGTGACATAGAATGGTTTACCTTCCTGATAGAAGGGTGCAAATTCAAGAATATTTATCTTTAAATCTCCTTTCTGGTCAGGATGGGTAGTCGTAGAATAACCGGTGCCCTTTAACTGGATGGTGAAATCTTCTTGAGGAATGATTTCCCCTGGTGTTTGTATCTCCCTTTCTTCCCAGATAAATCTGGGTCTGGCAAGTAGATTATATCCAAGCATCCCCAATGACGAGCCCAAACCGAGTATCCTAATATCCCTTCCCAGGACCACATAACCATTTGCGCCCAATAGAAATCCAGCGAATACCCCGGAAACAGAGGTTAAAAATGGTGCAATCCATGAAACCTCCTTTTTTATCTGAACTTCCTGGTTGACTTTTTTTATAACCAAACCATTTGCTTTACAGTTTAAAGTAAGATACGGGTCTTGAGGGGTCGGCGCAGAGATTTTATTCACTGAATAAGAAATAATCTCGGTCTTTTCGGAGATGGCCTTTGTCTGGCCAGTTGGGGTATATTTTGTGCTACAACCGACAAAAATAGTAAGTAGCAGGTAGTATGTAGTAAGTAGCAAAAATTTTGCCTTCATCATTTTGCCTCCTTTTAATTTAATAGATTTCTATTAAAGGGATATCCGGCGATTCTGGTCTTGGCCCGAGTTTACCTTTTTTCGGGTCAATTACTAAATCTAACGCTTCAAGCACTATCTGTCCAATTAAAACCTGGGTTTTTCTATTTCCAACAATTGCAGTTGTAAAGGTCTCTCTATTTAGTATCTCCACTCTTATATCATAAGCGGTTGGACGCTTTTCTTTTTTCCCATCAGCGTATGTGACCTCGACCTCTTTGCCTAAAGTCAAGCCAAGTTCTTCTACAACCTCTTCAGGTAAGGTCAAAAGGGTTGCCCCTGAATCTACCAGACCATTCAATTCCTTCATTCTTATTTCTTCTTTTTTAATAACCCCTATTTCTGCCTTTATTTCATCCTTGTGGTTTATAATTCTAATTTTTTCAATTACCTTACCCATAATTTATCTCCTATCTTCCACCCTGAATGAGTTTTGAACTTTGTATTACAAGATACATCAGGGGAGAACCCCCTGAAACCCCCAAAATAAACTTTTCCTAATCGGTTCGGCACCATCCATTGACATAATGCCCATCCCTGATGTAT
>CBFGJQ010000261.1:0-2447 GCA_965649095.1 Caldifarciminota bacterium
ACTACCCGGGGCAATAAGGTTTGTGGATAAAGGAGATACTACATTTGGTTATGATAAGGATAAAAAACCAGTTGGCAAAATTATAAAGGTCTATGGTGATGGCTATTGTGGAAAGATAGAGATGCTCGTTGGTCTGAATCTTGAAGAAAAAATTACTGGCATAAAGATATTATCACATAATGAGACACCGGGACTTGGAGACAGGATAACTAATAAAGAATTTCTTGAACAGTTTTTACAAAAATCCATCTCTGAGATAGATTTAAAATCCGAAGGTGGGGTGATTGATGCGATAACCGGTGCCACAATCTCCTCAAAGGCTGTGATAAATGGGATAAAGAGTATAAGAAGGGATGATGAATAAAAGAGGTGCATTCTTATACGGCATAATCAGAGGTAATCCAATCCTTGTCTTGATGATTGGTTTGTGCCCTGTTCTTGCAATTACCACCACCCTCTACAATGGAATAGGGATGAGTGTTGCAGTAGCATTCGTTTTGACTGGTTCCAATCTATTAATCTCCACAATAAGAAAGATTATCCCGAATGAAATTCGGATTCCTGTCTTCATCGTTATAATCTCCACCTTTGTCACAGTTATTGATTATCTTATGGCAGGATTTCTACCGGATTTACACGAACAACTTGGAGTCTTTGTTCCATTGATTGTGGTGAACTGTATAATTATGGGAAGGGCTGAGGCATTTGCCTATCGCAATAGCATAATAGATTCAATCCTTGATGGACTCGGGACGAGCCTTGGATTCGGGATAGTTGTAATGTTAATAAGTGGAATAAGGGAGATACTCGGAAATGGCACAATCCTTGGATATAGGATATTTGAAAATCCCGCAATGATTATGGCACTTCCACCAGGTGGATTCATTGTGATTGGGTTTCTTTTGTTGATTTTACATTCCCTCCCGAAAAAGAGAATATGATGAGTAATCAGTTGAATCCAGTTTTAATCTTTATAAGTGCGATGCTTGTGAATAATATCATTCTAATTCGTTTTCTTGGACTATGTTCATTCTTTGGCTTATCTGATAATTTAAAGAATTCCCTTGGAATGAGTGCTACAGTTCTATTTGTAATGGTGATGGCAACTGCCGTAACCTGGCCAATATATCACTTTCTCCTCGTTCCTCTCAACCTTGTATTTTTAAGGACAATGGTATTCGTCCTCACGATCGCCTCATTAGTCCAATTCGTTGAACTCTTTCTGAGGCGTCATATTCCTGTTCTTTATCGTGCAATGGGAATCTATCTCCCACTCGTTACTACAAATTGCGCAATCCTTGCTGTGACATTTTTGAATATTGACTACAAATTAAGTTTTTTAAACAGTATTATTTATGCGCTTGGTGTCTCGGTTGGTTATGGAGTGGCGATACTCTTATTGGCAGGAATAAGAGAAAGACTTACGCTTTCGGGAATCCCTGAATCAATCGGCAGATATCCACTCGCATTCTTTACGGCGAGCCTTATGTCCCTTGGGTTTTTAGGATTCAAAGGACTATTCGGATTGTAGTATGATAATCATAAAGGCAATATTGGTTATGGGATTATTGGGTGCTGGTTTTGCAATCTTTTTGACGATTGCAAGTAGAATCTTTACAGTAAAGGGTGATGAAAGAAAAATTTTACTATTAGGAATCCTCCCGGGAACAAATTGTGGTGCCTGCGGATTTCCCGGATGTTCAGGTATGGCAGATGCATTATTAGCTAATAAAGCAGATATTACAAGATGCATGATACTCAGCCAGGAGAAAAGGGAGACACTCGGTAGATTACTTGGAATAGAAATAAAAAGGCAGGAGAGATTGGTTGCTCTGATTGCCTGTGGAGGGGTAGAGGAGAAGACTGTAAAGAAGTATATATATAGTGGAATAAAAGATTGCCGTGCAGTCCAGTTGGTGGCGGATGGAGATAAAGCCTGTTCCTATGGTTGCCTGGGCTATAATACCTGTGTGGATTCTTGTCCTTTTGGAGCAATAACGCCAAATTTAGAAGGAAACCCTCCGTATATTGATCCAGCCAAATGCACTGGCTGTGGTCTCTGTGTAAAGATGTGCCCGCGAGGGGTGATTAAATTAATCCCTGCTACAGATTTGAATCGGGTTGTAATATTATGCAATTCAAGGGATAAGGGTGCTCAAGTAAATAAAGTGTGCAAGGTAGGCTGTATCGCCTGCAGGTTGTGCGTAAATATTTGCCCTGAAAATGCGATTACAATAATAAACAACCTTGCAACGATAGATTACAGCAAATGCAATGGGTGTGGGTTGTGCATAAAAGAATGTCCCACAGGAGTTATCAAAAGAATCAGTGTGTAAATTATTTTATCGGACTACAATAAACTTATTGATAGAAGATTCTTCTTTAATTTTAGTCTCCAAAAATAGGCACCGGGTGTTAGTCCAGTCAGTAAGATTTTAATCAATGGT
>CBFGJQ010000262.1:0-2443 GCA_965649095.1 Caldifarciminota bacterium
GATCGCCAGGGGACGGTGCACAAACTTAGATGGAGCATCGCTGGGGGTTCTCCCCTGATGTATCTTGATTTTTAAAGATTTTATATTATAATCCTTAAAAAGGAGAAGACATGAGAAACAAAGCCATCTTATCAGCAGGTCTCCTTTTCTCCCTTTTGTATGGCGATGTTATGTATGAGATGTTAACGACGACAGAAGGTATGATGGGAATGGGGGGCGAGACCTTGGTCCGTAACTTTATTAAGGGGGCGTGGATACGCACCGAGACAATAACGAGAAATCCGTTGCTGGGTGAGGTAACCAACATTTCAATTGTCCGTATGGACAAAAATGTAGTCTGGATACTGGATAAGGATAAAAAGGAATATTCTGAGATACCACTTGGGGCAGGTGAGGATATTGAGCCCGTTGATTCTGCCGGTATTATCCCGGAGATAAGTATCCAGAGGTGCGGGGAGAAAAAGACTATTCTGAAATCAGAATGCGAAAAGTACATTATAAGTATGAAAGCACAATCGAAAGAAGGAGCAATTATCTTGACGCAGACGCTGTGGGTAACCAAGGACCTGCCTGGTTATGAAGAGATTACTGAATTGGGCAGAAGATTGGGTATTTTAGCCCGGAATATGGGGCAGAATCAATTACTGGGCATTGACAGGGAATCGCTCAGGAGACTTCAGGAGAAGATTTCAGCGATAGAAGGATTTCCCCTTACGACCGAACTGGATTTTATTATTCCCCAGGAGGAGGAATCGCTCTCCTTTAAAACCAGAAGTGAAGTGACAAAGATAGATACCGTGCCTATAAGCGATAAGGTCTTTGAGATACCACCGGGGTATAGGAGAAAAGGAGAATAGAGGAATCCGGGAATAAAAAATGAGATATTCTGTATATTCTAATATAGAGAGCGATGAGGAGTTGATTGAAAGGGTGAAGAAGGGAGACTGTGAGGCATTTTCACCGCTTATTGAACGTTATAAGATGCTTGTCTATAGAATCGCCTACCGGATGTTAGGAAACCGCGATGATGCTGAAGACCTGGTTCAGGAGGTATTTATAAGGGCATATAACTCAATAAAGAGTTTCAAAAGCGGCTTCCCCTTTTCACCCTGGCTCTCAAAGATTACATTGAATATGGTAATAAATTTTATAAGAAGAGAGAGAAAGGAACACTTAGCGTCGCTTGAGATGGTTCAGAACCAGATTTCAATTGATAGGGATGACCCGGTAGAAATGACAAAGAGCAAATTGTTGAGAGAGAAGATTCAACAGGCAATTTCAAGACTGCCTGAAATTTATAGGGCAGTTCTTATCCTTCGGATAGAAGAGGAACTATCCTATGCTGAGATTAGTAAAATTTTGAATATCCCAAAAGGAACGGTGATGTCAAGACTGGCAAGGGCAAGGCAGTGTCTTAAAGAGATACTTAAGGAGGTAGGAATTAGGAGTTGATATGAAACAAAAGGAGACGAAGAGGTTGATTTGCGGCCTTTCAATAGAACTCTTGAGTGCCTATTTAGATGATGAACTTGATGAAAAAAAGAGAAGAAGGTTAGAGGCACACCTTCAGGCCTGTCCAGAATGTAAAAGAGAACTTGAGGAATTAAAGGCCGTTGACACGATCTTAAGGGAAGAGGAGGTTGAAGAGCCGT
Source organism: Caldifarciminota bacterium (assembly GCA_965649095.1). Taxonomy (GTDB): domain Bacteria; phylum Hydrothermota; class Tepidihabitantia; order SM23-42; family JAOAFX01; genus JBDRWI01. The sequence goes on from CBFGJQ010000262.1 coordinate 1,653, forward strand.
CAAGCGACTTTCTCTTTAATCTCAATAAGAGGGTAATGGCGAGGATTGAAAGGCAGAAGAGGATGAATATCTTTTATTGGTTTTGGGTGTTGGTCCCTACCGCTGCTGCGGCAATTCTTATTATTTTTTTAAATTACCAAAGACCAATAAAAAGTGTGGGGATGGGAGACCGGCTGGCATTTACTGAGATAAAGGATGAGCCATCAAGGGAGCTTAAGGTGGAACTGGGCATCCCCTCCATTACCTTAAGGCCTCCCTTGACAAAAATTCATCCCCGGACCGAGGCAAGAATTAAAAAGGAGAAGGAGAGCGAAACCACTACACCACCGACCGCGATTGTCTTATCCCCAGATAAGTCGGGGGGCCTGCTCCTGGAGTCAGAGGTTGACAAAGAAAAGGTTATTCGGGCGATCATTGATTCAACCGGCCGGGTGCTCAGGGTTGCTAAGGGTGGGTCCATCATTCCGGAGCGTGATACTACACTTGAAAGGCAACTTCAGGGCAGGCAACTCGCCCCACCATCCATAAGAGGGAAGTCAACACAGATGTTTGTTGATTTCGTTGCGGCAGAAGAGGACTCTGATTGACCCGATTTTTCTGTCCTGAATATCTTAAATATTGGCGTGACACCACCTATGATAACTTTAAGGTAATAGGAATTTCAAAAATTCCTATTACCTGATAATGAAATTTTTCATTATGGAAAAAAAAGGGCAAGATACATCAGGGATGGACATTATGTCAATGGGTGGTGCCGAGCCGATTAGGAAAAGTTTATTTTGGGGATTTCA
>CBFGJQ010000263.1:0-2442 GCA_965649095.1 Caldifarciminota bacterium
TTGATAAATTTATAAGATTCAAACCCTCATAGATATATTTCTGCTCAACCTGCCATAAGGTATCGGGTTGATGCCAAAGAAAGGCTGAAAATAGAATAAATAATGCCATAGAACCTCCCTATTTAGAGCCATGCGGATTTTCCCCTTAAAATCCCCCTTCCCACCCTTGTGCGGTTAATCCAATATCAACGCTCCGCCTTCCCCTCTCCATGCCATCTGCCAATCTACGTGGCGGAGAGAGGATATCCGAAAAACGACTGAATCCAAAAGCGTTTGCATTAGCCCCTTTGCCGCCTTTTTAGCTATTTCATTTGAGTGTCGCTATCCAGTCACCGAGCAAATGGGTCAGGATTATCACAACAATCGCTATCAAAAGATGTTCACCGACAATAGAAACCGGATTAGCATTTTGTTCCCTGCCCATACGATAACTGAGGATAGTGATCAATGTTAGTCCCCAGATTACACTCACAATTATTGCCGTGGATAATTGAAAAATCAAAACCGGCACGAGGAATGTTATCGCAAAAAAGAATTTGGCAAGAAACGTCATAATCGTTGATTCCCATATCTCTCTTTGCGAATGTTTGTTCTCCGATTCTTCAGACATATGGATACCCAATGCATCAGAAAATGCATCAGCAATAGCGATTGTCAGAATACCGCCAATAACAACAATTTTAGAGTGTGTCCCGGAATGAAGCCCCACCATCAGACCGAGGGTTGTTATTATACCAGAGGTAGAACCGAAACTAAATCCAGTCTTTAATGAATGTTTAAGCATCTATAAACCTATCCTTATTCCCTTTCTCTTCCCATCTTTGCCCTTTGTCATTCGTTTGCCCTTTTTACCCTCTTTAGCCTTTTTTGGCCTTTTCAGCCATTTCATCTATATATCTATCCCGAATAACTTACGCACTGCTAATCCGATAAGAAAATTTACCAATGCTACGCCGAGACTTATCCCTATCATCTCATAAAACCGGTTCTTAAATTTCAGTTCCTTTGCGACGGAAACATAAAAGTTGAAAATGAAGATGAGAAGAAATACCGTGATAATGGTCAGCCCCAGACACACAACAATATTTTTAGACAAGAAATATGGCAGAACCAAAATTACAATCGTTCCAATATAGGCAACGCCTGTGTATAAACCAGCCTTGATTGGGACTTTCTCTGAATCCTCTTCCTTTGCAGAAAGATAGCCTGATGCCCCCATTGATAAAGAGCCAGCTATCCCCGTAATCAGACCCACTATTCCAACGATCTGGGTTTTTTGAAGCGCAAGAGAAAATCCCACCAGTGCCCCGCTGATTTCTACCAGTGCATCGTTCAGGCCGAGCACTATTGAGCTTACATATTTCAAACGCTCCTCTTTGATTAAACTTATCAACTCATTCTCGTGCCGGTTCTCGTCTTTGATTATATTTTCTACTTCAGGTGCAACCTTTTTTATCTCTTCGTATGTCTTCTGGGCAAGGTCTTCCCCCCTTTCCATAAGTTTCAGTCCAAAATTTGCACCAAAAATCCGCGAAATCAAGACATAAAAAAATACTTTAAATCCATCAGGTTTGAGCTCTTCTCCTGTCAGGGACTTAAAGAATTGATAATGCCTGAATTCTTCATCTGAAATCTCAAGAAGAATCTTTTTATATTTCTCATCTTTTACATATTTAGAAAGTTGTTTGTAGATTTGACGCTCGGTCAATTCAGTTTTCTGAATATTGATTATCTTTTTTTTAAATTTACCTTCTATCTCAGCCATAAGACGAATCTGATTTTTAGAGAACACCAGGGGTCTCACCCCTGAAACCCAATCCCGCCCGACCGCAGTCAGGCACTACAATCTCTTTTTTATTGTAGCATCCAGCTAGATTTACATCAGGTTTTAAAATCCCTTTTTAAGGGGATTTTATAATTTGAGAAAAACTTTCGTCAATAAGGCGGGTGCCAGTAAAAGAACCGTAGTTGCCCTACAATAATTCCGCCACCTCTTCTTTACCCTTTTTGAGTTCTTCAACCTGCTCTTTATCATTCTTTAGAAGTAATGTCTGAAACTCTCCAAGATGGGTCTTCTCCTCTTTTGCAATATCAAGGAGAATGGTCTTTATATCCTCATTATCGGTCATACCTGCCAGTTGCTCATAGAGATTTATTGCGTCAAGTTCGGCAATCATACCGATGCGCAGTATCTCTCTATCAAGTTCTTCTTTTTTCATCTTTTTAATATCTATCGGGATCTGGGAAAGCATATTACCTCACAGGTATATCAAATAGTTAACTTCCGTGCTATTCCTTTGGAAAGAGGAGGTGGAGAGCAATCGTATAGAGAAGCATTACCACGGTGAGTCGCAGATAAGTAATTGAAGCGAAGGAAAGGAGAATCTTATCGGGCGAAAACAACCGGGCAATTATAGCAAGAATCATTGTGATTATGCTGAT
>CBFGJQ010000264.1:0-2441 GCA_965649095.1 Caldifarciminota bacterium
TTTCTTTTTTCTTTTATATACGCAGCAAGATACATCAAACCAAGTGGATGGGTAACATGAAAGTTCTGGAATGTTAGTCCTCTCGCCTTAATAAGTAATATCCTGATTGTGTCCATAAATCACTCGTTAAATGAACATCCAATCCGGTTATTAAAGAAAACCCTTTTAATTTCCATCTTAAAATGAATTATGATTCTATGAAAGAACTGAAAGGCAGCGTAAGAAATCATTCTTATTACAGTTAAGATATTTACTTTATTCCTCACCATTGCAAATATCCATCTTGGCCACCTTGTTGGTGTAAAATAAAACCTGAGATAAGCACCATGCCATAATCTGAATAATTTTTTCTCCTCTACATTGCTTATCTGGAAATAAGTTCTCAAATAGCTATAATCATCAAAAGGAACTTTGTCTTGAGCTCAGGTACCATCTCAAACAATTCCGTTCCTTCATGGGGAGTTACAATAAAAAAATACGCGCTATGAAGATTTGATTCAACTGCAAACTTTATGGTTTCTCTTACTTCCTCCTCCGTTTCTGTCGGAAATCCAAGCATAAAAAATCCGTTTGAAAATATCCCGAGCCTAACTGAATAATCTATCGCCTCCTTCACTTTATCTAATTTTAGATTCTTCTTTATCAATCTCTGTATCCTTTGAGAAGCACTCTCTACCGCAAAACTTATGAACTTCGTTCCGGCACGCCTCATCTTCTCCAGCAGTGGCTTATCTAACCGGTCCGAACGCAATCCGTTCGGAAAGGCTATCCTTAAATCATATCCACGCTCTATTATTAAATCACATATCCTCTCAACCCGCTTTGAATCAAAATTAAATATATCATCCACCACCTCAAGCTCCTTTATCCCATACTTGTTGTAAAGTATATCTATCTCTGCTAACACATTCTCCGGACTCCTCGCACGAAATCCCTTCCCAAATATATTATGACAATATATGCATCTGTACGGACACGATCGGGATGTATATACCACCATATATCTTCGCTTCCCACGCGGACTCATACTCCAGAATCTCGCATAGTCATCTATATTAATCATATCCCAGGCAGGAAATGGCAGTGTATCTAAATCTTCTATATATCCTCTCGGCTCCCTCTCTGCTATATCTCCATTTTCCCTATACGCAATACCCTTCACGCTCCTTACATCACCCCCTTCCTTTATCACCTCCACCAGCTCAGCAAATGTCTCCTCTCCCTCCCCCCTCACCACATAATCTATATTTCTATCCTCAAGCGTCCTCCTTAAGAACGATGTCGGATGCGGACCTCCTACTACAACCTTACTTTCCGGCAACACACCCTTCACCATCCCGGCAATCTCATGCATGCTCTTCGCCTCCATCGTCACTGCACTTATACCAACGATCGTTGGCTCAAAATCCTTAAGCTCCCTCAATAATATCTCCCTGTAACCGTCTTTTGAAACCCTCGTATCTAATATCTTCAGGTTCACACCTTTGACTCTTTCCCTAACATATGCCGCAAGATACATCAATCCTAATGGAGGGGTAACTGAAAAATTCTGGAAGGTTAATCCTGTAGATTTTATGAGCAAAATATTCATTTTTATAATATTACTATAGATTTATTGCCTTTTCAACAGTCTTCCATTCTACTGCCTAATGTTGCATATGTAATTTAAGGTTTATCCCTTTACGGCAATACTCATTATGGAATGAATTGTCCATTTTAATTCATTCAAACTCCTTATGGTTTTCAACACATCAACAATTTTGGATGGTCTCATATAAAACTTGCGATATGCTTTAGAAAAATATCTTTCTACATCCTCTTTTTTAGTTCCTTCTAACTCATAAAATGCCCTACCGGAAAAATATCCCCTATTATACCCTTCGAGGGGATTAAAAAGAAACCTCCCCTTTTTTTTCACTTCTTCGTATAGTTCTGTCCCGGGAAAAGGGATTGTTATTGAAAAATCTGCAATGTGGGGATCTGCGTCAATAGCAAAATGAATTGTGTCTTCCATTGTTTTTGGTGTATCACCCGGAAGTCCAAGCATAAAAAATCCATAAACAATTATTCCCTCATCTCTAAACATTTTTATAACTTTCTTTACTGAATCCAGATCAATGTCCTTTCTGATTCGCTCAAGAATCTTTTTATTCCCTGATTCTATACCAATTCCAACTTTATATACTCCCGCCAACTTCATTTTTTTTATCAATCTCTCATTAACCCTGTTCGCACATATTCCATTCTGAAGATTTATATAGATATTTAATTTTCTATCAATTATAAGATCACAGATTTCTTCTGCACGCTTTAAATCCAATGTGAAATTGTCATCCAGAATATCAATCTGTCTAACTCCGTATTCCTTAACAAGATATTCAATCTCCTCAATAACATTTAGAGGGCTTCTCGCCCTGAATTTATGTCCAAAAATACTCTTG
>CBFGJQ010000265.1:0-11733 GCA_965649095.1 Caldifarciminota bacterium
AAGAAACGAAGTTGTTGACATCGGCTTTATTGATGGCTTTGTTACCGGTGCATTTTATGAACGGGGTGAAAAGACCGAGAGGCTGGAAAATTATCTTGTGAAGTCGGGTTTCATTAAGAAAAATCTCTTTGAAATGATTCAGGAGATACATCTCGAGACCAAAAGGCCAATAATGAATATCATAATCGAAGATAAGTATCTAACCATTGAAGATATTGAGAGGATTATAAAATTCAAAATTCAGGAAGTCATGGATGAGGTATTCACCTGGCAGGAAGGCGAATTCAAATTTGAACAGGGCTCCATCATCTATCCTAAAAGTATGATTAAGATAAGAATGGATACTACAGGTCTGGTCCTTGAGGCAGCAAGACGAATGGATGAATGGCCAAGAATTGCCAAAAATATACCCGCCGGTGATCTGGTTTATAGAAAGGTGGAACGACCGGAGTTGAAACTGAAACTACCCGATGATGAACTACGGGTCCTGTCATTACTTGATGGCCATCGGTCTGTTGATGACCTGATCGAGATTTCTGGCCTGGGGAAGTTTCATACCTATTCCTGTCTCTATCACTTATTGACTACCGGTCAGATTGAACTATGCTATGCTAAACCGGCGATAAAACAGGTTAAGCCCCCTAAAAAGATCTCTTTAAAATTTCTAAGAATTCCAGCGCTGACTCTGATAACCTTCGGGATTTTACTGGCTGAATTTTATGTTGGCACCCTTTTTTCAGAAAAATTCAAATTCACAGTCTGGAAGATCAAGAAAGAAAAATTTGAAAATTATGAAGACTTTCAGAAAATTTTCTTCTATCGCTACAATCGCCTTCCCTCCGCGCAGGAAATAGAAAATGTCTTTAAAGAAGATTAGATAATTATGCTCTACAAGGATGCGGGTGTAAATATTGATAAACTGAACCTGATAAAAAAGAGAATTGGAAGTCAGGTGGTAAAGACATTCCAGCAGAATGGTTCCGCATTTGGTCTCTTTGGAGGGATATATCCTTATCGCGATGAATATCTGGTGAGCAGTGTTGATGGAGTTGGCACAAAGATACTTGTTGCCTGCGGAATGGGAAGGCATAATACAATTGGGATGGATATTGTGAATCACTGTATAAATGATATTCTTACAACTGGTGCCCGACCGCTGTTCTTTATGGATTACATCGCATTCTCCAACATCAACCGAAACATCCTAATGGAGATTGTAAAGGGATTGGTTGTTGCCTGTAAAAAGGAAAGGGTGGCCCTGGTTGGTGGAGAAACTGCCCAGCTTGCCCGGTTTTATCCCAAAGGGGTATATGATCTGGCGGGTTTCATTGTGGGGGTAGTAAATAAAAGAGAGTATATCAACCCCGAGGCGATCAGTCAGGGGGATATTCTCCTTGGGCTAAAATCATCGGGACTCCATACCAATGGCTATTCCCTTGCGCGTAAAGTGTTATTGATGAAATACAGTTTCTCTTCCTATATCCCGGAACTTAAGTGCACCTTAGGTGAAGAGTTATTAAAGGTTCACCTCTCTTATCGCCGGGTATTGGAACCGAGGCTGAAATATATTCACGGCCTTGCGCACATTACTGGGGGTGGATTTTACGACAATATCGCTCGCATCTTACCTTCGGGTCTTTCGGCGGTTATTCAAAAGAAATCCTGGCCGGTGCCAGCGATCTTTAGATTGATTCAGAAACTCGGTCATGTCCCCGAAGAAGAGATGTATCGGGTATTCAATATGGGTATTGGAATGGTTATAATAATCCCCGGGCATAATTTGAGATACTTTAAATCATTAAAGCCTTTGGTTATTGGTGAGATTGTAAAGGGAGATTTCGGGGTGAAGGTGGAGTAGAACTGAAAAATTTATGATAAAATTTTTACACACCTCAGACCTGCACCTGACCCAAAACGATGATACAAGGTTAAATGTCCTGAACTGGATTGTTGAAAAGGCAAACGAAATAAAGATCGATTATCTAATCATCGCCGGCGACCTCTTTCAATCCGATACCGATGCTACAATCTTGCGGCCGAAGGTAAAAAATCTCTTAGAGAAGATAGATGCGGAAGTTCTAATTATCCCGGGCAACCACGATGAAAATTCTTACGACCCAAAGTATGATTATGGCAAAAATGTCCGGCAGTTAATTGAGAGACCATACCAGACCTTAGATATTAATTCTTTGAGAATCTGTGGTATCCCGTATCAAAATAAGAGATTTGCCGACTGTATAAAGGATTTACCTGGGGATTTTGACCTCGCGATTGTTCATGGCACAGTGCTGGATGATTCATTCCGCCAACTTTTAATTCAAGAGGAGATTGAATATCTCCCCATCTATCCATCAAATCTTGAGAATTTAGCCCGTTATGTAGCATTTGGGCACTTCCATACCCGGTATTTAGAAAAAGACTACCCACACACCAAGATTGTTTATCCAGGTTCACCAATCGCCTTAAGCACAAAGTGTACAAGTAAGCGAGTTGTAGCCTATGTTGAATTGGATAAAGAAAATTTAAGAGTCCAGCCACGGGAAGTGGAAATTTCACCATACTACAAGGTGATGGAATATTTCGTCTTTCCCGAGATTGAGAATGGTCTCTTTACCACCATTGAGGAAGACCTTCAAAAATTAAATAAAAAGGTAATGCCTCTTGTTATTATAAAAGGATTTATATCCACCGGCGAAAGAGAGTTTCTTCAGAGACTAAATGAAATTAAGGATAAATTTGCCGGAATATTTTCTGATTTTAATATCATACCCGAGGGCATCACTACCTGGGATAAGGTCTTAAGGCATAATCTCGTCAAGAAATTTGTAGAAAGGACGCAGGGACTCCCAGCTGAGTTGAGAATGAAGATATTGGAAATTGCCCTACCGGTCTTCAACAATTTAATAGAATGAAGATAAAGTCCTTCAAATTAGAAAATTATGGTCCAATAAAAAGATTCTCTTTATCCCCCGGGGTCTTTGAACTTATCTTTGGATTAAACGAAGAGGGTAAGACCGCGATTGTTGAAGCACTGGGTTATCATCTTTTCAGAATTTCTTCGCCCCGTTATGGCAAACCAAAAGAACTATCAATTGAACTTGAAATAGATGGTAAAGTGAATAGCATCCCTTCCAAGAAGTCCCCCCGCATCGCCTCCCCTGAGATCTGTCGCCTGATGTATGTGCTTGCAAGTGATTCGGCGATTTATGATAAAGAGAAACAGATGCATTTCTGGGATAGGATTAAACTCCTGCTCAGTGAGACTGGGGGTAAATTCCCCTTTACCAAACTGGCACGGGAAATCAGAGAGAGGATTGATTACCTCCCCAGGGACGATGACTGGAAACCGCCGAAGAGACAGATAATTGAGAAAGATAAAATGCGCAGAGAGGAACTGCTGAGGTATATAATAGAGCAGAATGAAATAGAGCGGAAATATCAAAATCTGGTGCAATTAAATGATGAATACAATAATCAAAAAAGAGAATTGGACAATCTGCAGATCGCCAAAAAATACTCAGTCTATCAGGAATTGAAGAAACTCCATAGTGAATACCTTGATTGTCAGAGGCGCCTCTTCCTCTATGACCGTTATGAGGAAGAATTTTATGAAAAGTGGCAGAGACTGGAAGCGGATAAGAAAGGACTTATCTTCATTATTCAGAACCAAAAGGAGTTGGGGGAAGAGATTGCCGGGTTAGAAAAGGAGATGGGAGGGATCGAGACAAAAGAGAGATTTATTCAGAAGCAAGGATTTTATGATTATCTTGCAAATTTAAAGGAGCCGCAAGGAGAGCCAACCCTATTTTACCCATTTTTACTTTTCTTACTCGGATTTATTCTCCTTATTCTCTCTTTCAAAATCGGATTTACCCTATTTATCCCCCTTGCCTCATTCCTTTCCAGCATCATTGCCCTGACTATTGTTCACTACAAAAAGATGTTGATAAGAAGATCTGAACTCAAAAAAAGGGACTGGATTGCCAGGGCACAACTCCATTTTCCAGAGGTCAAGACGATTGACCAATTAAGAAAGGCCATTGATAATTTGTCAGAAGAGAAGATTAAACTGCAGACCCTGATTGATGCGAAGAGGGAGCAATTAGAAAAATCTCGGAAGACCAAAGATATTGAAGAGATTGATGCGGAGATAGAATCCCTGCGCCAGAAGACCGGTTGTGCTGAAATTGAACATCTGGTGCAAAAATTACAAAAGAAGAGAGAAATCAAAAAGATGATTGAGGGGATTTACGCAAAGATCTTTAATATTCTTGCCGAAAAGGATGAAAGGAAATGGGCGGGACTCATTGAAGAGAAGAGGGTAGAGCCACCGGAAAAGGAGTATGATATATCAAGGATTGCTGAGGTTGAAGAAAGGGTTAGGCAGATTGATGATTCAATAAGGGAAATTTCAAATGAAATCAAATTGTTTGAAGAGTTGAATAAAAGAAGTTTTAATATTGCAAATCCGGGCGCGGCATTCTATGAACTTGCTGGGGTGGAACAGCGATTAAGAGATTACGAACTTGAAAAGGCGGCGGCACTAAAGGCGGAAGAGATATTAAATGCAATGAGCACCGAACTTGATATATTTATGGAGGAGATATTACTTGGCAATGAGAGTCTGAGTGATTACTTCAATTTCATAACCCAGCGGTATAAGGCGGTAAAGATAGTCAACCGGGAATTTATCGCCATTGACGAAGATGGAAATGAATTTTTCAGCCATAAACTCTCAAGCGGTGCCAGAGACCAGTTAATGTTATGCTTCCGGCTTTCTGCCCTGAAGAGATTATATCCTGAAGGCACCTTCATTATCCTTGACGATGCCTTTATATTTGCTGACTGGATACGGCGGGGACGTCTGGCGGAACTACTCAAAAAGTTTGCCGATGCGGGGAATCAGGTTTTATATTTTACCTCGGATAACCACACAATGGAGTTATTCAAAAATCTGGGGGCAGGAATAACGATACTGTGAGACCGGGTCCCCTTATCGGCCCCCTGAATATTGCTCAACAAACCGCAAGATAATTGACTTTTGCCTATTTTAGACTATAATTCCTTAAATGGAGGAAAGATGGCAACCTATATCCTCGTTACAAAACTATCGCCTGAGTTGACCAGAGACCTTCACAAGCGGGCGGAGATTGGTCGGCAATGGATGGAGCGGGTAAAAAGGGACTGCCCTGAGGTAAAATTTCTTGCCCATTATGCCCTGCTCGGTCCTTATGACTTTTTAGATATCTATGAGGCACCAAATGAAGAGACCGCGGCAAAGGTCTCAATGATAAGCCTCTCGGGAGGAGCAACTTCGGCAGAATCCTGGACGGCGATACCATATAAGAGGTTCTTAGAGTTGATAAAGGAGCTGTGAAGGACTCAATAAGAATTTCTCACGCAGGGAGTAAACTGGTCTGCATCCTGGCCTGCCAGGGTAAATCTCAATTTGCCAAAGAGAGGTTTGAATATTTTGGACCACCTGACTGCTGGTTTAGCTTCCTCCTCTTCGGGGGTGATAAAGGTTGCTTCTATGGCTGTCTGGGTTATGGTAACTGTGCTCGGGCCTGTCCCACCGGGGCAATAAGGATGGAAGAGAAACTACCGGTAATTGACCCGAAGAGATGCAATGGCTGTGGCGATTGTGTGAAGGAATGTCCAAAGGGAATTCTAAGATTGATCCCCAAATCTCAGTTTGTCTACTTTGCCTGTAGTCTATTGCTGAATGAGGAGGCAAATCCTTTCTGCCAGAGGGGATGCACCGGCTGTGGAATATGTATTGAGGCCTGTCCCTATGGGGCAATAAGAATAATAGATAATCTCATCCAGATCTGTCTTGAAAGATGTAACTCCTGTGGTATCTGTGTCCACAAATGTCCGCAGGGTCTATTCATTGACCGGGTCAGGGCAAGGCCCTATGCGATAGTCTCATCAAAATGCACGGGTTGTGGTGAATGTATAAAAGTCTGCCCGTTCGGTGCAATTAGCGGCACCCCAAGAAAAAGGCATAAAGTCATTAAAGAAAAATGTATTGGTTGTGGCAGGTGTTTTGAGGTCTGCACCGATGGGGCAATCACTATGGCGGGTGCGCTGGGCTATACCGAGGTGGCATGGAGATGAGTGAGCAAAAAATAGAATACGCCAGTGCATCCTTTAATGATGCCCGGATTGTAATCTTAGGAATCCCTTATGACCGGACATCCTCCTTTATCCCTGGCTCAAGATTCGGTCCGAGATATATCAGAACCTGCACAGAAAATATTGAGTGGTTCTCACCATATCAGAATCGGTCACTGGCTTCAATTAAAATCTGTGACCTTGGTGATTACGAATTTACTACCCAAAATCACCTTGCCGAAATAGAAGATGCAGTTTCTAAAATCTACAAAATGAAAAAAGTCGCAATCTTTTTAGGCGGTGAACATACCATTACATTTCCCATCATAAAGGGAATAAAAGACTTTGCCGGTAAATTTTCGTTAATACATTTTGATGCCCATGCCGACCTAAGGGACGATTTGAATGGGGAAAAGATCTGTCATGCGACTGCAATTAGAAGAACTGCTGATGTTATTGGATTTGAAAATATCTATCAATTTGGAATTCGCTCGGGGACCGAAGATGAATTCAAGCGAAAAAAGAATTTCTACCCCTTTGAGGTTCTGAGACCGCTCAAAAGGGTAATAGATAAAATTCCTGACCCCATCTATCTAACGATTGATGTTGATGTCTTAGACCCTTCTCAATGCCCGGCAGTTGCTACACCCGAGCCCGCGGGAATTTCCTATAAGGAACTTATTGAGGCGATGATGGTCTTAAGGGGAAGAAGAATAATTGGTGCCGACATCGTTGAATTTAACCCTCTTGCTACATCACCGTGGGTGTCCGGTTCGGTAGTTGCAAGTCTATTGCGGGAGGTGATTTTAATAATATGTAGTAAACAGAAGTGAATATGAATTTCATACCATTTCTACTTTTTGCACTGCTTTCCCAAATTCCGTCGGGATTTGAGAATAAGCAAGTCCTTTATCCCGCATCGGCACGGGCAGAATCAACCCATACCTACGATGTTCTCCACTACCTTATTGACCTTGATTTACCAATGAATTCAAGATATCTTTCGGGTGTGGTGACGATTGCGATGCGAAGTAATGTAGACAATCTAAATCAGATTGACCTTTATCTTTTAGACCTCGGTGTAGATTCAGTAAGGGTAGATGGTATTTCGGCAACTTTTAATCATATTGGTGAGACGCTCTGGGTAAATCTTCCCCAGGTCTATAATCAAGGAGATTCGTTCAGTGTAACAGTTGGTTATAGCGGAACTGCCACCGGTAGTTTGGGATATTTGTGGTATCAGAATCTCCATCCAATCTCTTATACCCTTGGCTGTCCATTTGCTGCGAAGAAATGGCTACCCTGTTATGATGCACTCTGGGATAAGGCGGATTACGGGGTTGAGTTTTACATAACTGTGCCCGATTCATTTACCGTCTGTGCAACAGGTGAATTTCTGGGAAGAGATACCAGTGGTGGTTTTGCAACCTATCACTGGAAACATACTAAACCAATCGCTCCCTACCTAATCCACTTTGCCTCAAGTATATTTACTACATACTCGGATTGGTATTATCCAGCATCGGGTGAGAGTTTGGAAATAAAATACTTTTTCTGGCCTGAGGATACAATCTATGCGCCAACGGCATTCTCTCTAACGACCGATATGCTTTCCTTTTATGATTCGCTGTTTGGTGACTATCCATTTGAGAGATATGGGATGGATGTTGTTTATCCATTCTATTATGGTGGTATGGAGCACCAGACGATGAGTACAATTCACAGGCAATGGATAATACAGAATGATTATTATGGAATGGCGCATGAGATGTCCCATCAATGGTGGGGTGATATGATAACCTGCTTTGGCTGGGCAAATGTCTGGTTAAACGAGGGCTTTGCGACATATTGTGATGCCCTCTATCTTGAAAAGAGGGAGGGGCATCAGGCATTTATAAATACTATGCTGACACGCAGAAACGCCTACTTTTCTGCCGAGGCATCAAATCCCCATCCAATCTATAACCCGCCCCAGAATCAAATCTTTGCCTGGGGACACAGTTATTGTAAGGGGAGTTGGGTCCTACATATGATTAGATACCTCTGTGGAGATGATGGTGTATGGTTGAATCTTTTATCAACCTATCGCGATTCATTTGCCTATAAGAATGCCTCAACTGATGACCTTAAGAGAATAACAAATCAGGTCCTCGGCGGTGATTACAACTGGTTCTTTGATGAGTGGGTCTACCAGATGGGCTATCCCTATTACAGTATCCAGTGGAATAAGATTTATGAGCCACCAAACTGGCGCCTCACTTTAGACATTACCCAGATTCAAACAATCGGCCCTGCCGTCTTCCATATGCCTTTACCACTGGGGGTGAATTTTCCAGGCAGTGATACAATCCTGACCATTACAATGGACTCCTCCTCGCAGCACTTTGAATTTTTATTGACTCAGGAGCCGATGCAAATCATAGTTGACCCTCAAAATTGGATAATCCAGAAGAACATTGTTACGCCCATTTATGAGTTATCCAATGAAAATGTTGAGACTGATATGATGCCCACAATCGCCCGAAGGATAACCCTGAGGTTAAAAGATAAAGAGGATTTAAAGGTCTTTGATGCTGCGGGCCGCTTACTTGGCAGATGGAAGACGGATTATCTGAATTATAAACCCCCGGGTTCCGGGGTCTACTTTTTAAGATATTCAGACAAGACGAAGAAGATTGTAGTAATAGAATGATTGCCTATATCTTGTGGATTTTGGTCAGATAGAACCTTGCCGCATTCTGTTCCGCCTTTTTCTTACTTTTACCTGTGCCGGTGGCAACCCATTTATTATTTACAAAAAGTCCGATACGGAATATCTTATTGTGTGGTAATCCTCCTTCTTCTATTGTCCGGTAGCATATCACCTTTCTTTCCCTCATTGCCCACCTGTTTAAGATTGATTTGTAATCCTTTAGCATAGCCATTCTTCTTTGTAGTATCAGGCGATTTATAAAATCCCGGGTATAATTCCAACCGCGGTCAAGATAGATTGCCCCAATTAATGCCTCAATTGCCGAACTGATATTGGATGACCTCTCCCTCCCACCGGTTAACTCCTCCCCTCGGCCCATAGAGAGAAATTCACCAATTTTGATTCTTTTGCCAATACGGTATAGCGCCTCCTCGCTGGTATATCTCTTCTTCAACTCATTGAGTTCCCCTTCGTCCTTTTTTGGGTATTTATTATAGAGAAATTCACGCACCGCAAGTTCCAATACTGCATCCCCTAAGAATTCTAATATTTCATTTGACTTAATCTTAGCACCATGGACAAGCGAAGAGTGGGTAAGGGCAATCTTTAATAGACCCCTCTTTTTAAAGGAAATGCCGAGCCTTCTTTCAAATTCAGCCAATCTTTGCGATTGCCTCAATTTCAACGAGTGCCCCCTTTGGCAGTGAATTAACAAAGACAGTAGTGCGGGCGGGAAAGGGTGCGGAAAAGTGTCGGCTATAAATTTCATTTACTACGGGAAAGTCCTCAGGCCTGGTAAGATAGATGGTCGTCTTGACCACTGAATCCATCCTTCCCCCCGCAGATTCAACTATTGCCCTTATATTCTTCAAACTCTGCTCGGTCTGCTCCCTGATACCCCCGGGGGCCATCTCTTTGGTCTGTGGGTCAATGCCAATCTGCCCGGCGGTAAAAAGAAAATCTCCCGCGATCATCCCCTGAGAATAGGGACCAATTGCTGAAGGTGCCCTTTCCGTCTGGACTATCTTCATATCTACTCCTTTGTTATAATTCCATCTTTTAGGGTATATCTATTATTATTTAAACAAAATTTATTAAATTTTAGACCTGCTATCTTCTTTTGATAACCAATCCAACCGTTAAGTCTTGATTCTTCAAGAATCTCTATTGCCCCCCTCTTATCAAAAAAGCCACCAAGTTTGACCCGGTAAAGGTCTGTTGAATCAATAAAGGCCGGAATCCCCATACTATTTAGACTATCAAAAAGGGAGATTGCATGGGTTAACTTCCTGAAGGCACCAAATTGAATGTAGTATAAAGAATCATCTTTTATAAATGGACTTGATGGGAGCTTTGCTGAAATGATATTCAATTCCACCCTACTTATCATAGAATTCTTCTTATCAATTAAGAAGAGAGAGTTCTCTTTATTTATCCCGAGTTTTCTCCTTTCATCAAGACGGAAGATTTTTGTCAAATTGCAATCATTGGGGAGGATTGACTTTATACGCAGGGCGAGGGAATCAATGAGGATTATCCTATCGCTGGAAAGGAAGGTAAGGTTGTCATACCATTTTACTTCAAGGGTAACCGGCTGGAAATCTACCCTTACCCCCTTATCGGAAAATAAGAAGACCCCACTTCTATTGGTGGCGAGAATAAGGCCATTAAAAAGATAAAAATCCTCGGCTGGGGTTTGTAGTTTAATCTCACCAATCTTTTTAAGATTAAGGTCAAATATCATTAATTGGTTATTTTTGTTACTGATTATCAGTTTACCCTTTTCATACTTATGGCAAATGACCTTCGGGAGTATAATCTGCCTTATCTTCTTTCCCGTATTGATATCAAATAATTTTACGATGCTTCGCTCGCCAGAGTCGGTGATGAGATAAAGATGGTCTTCCCCAGGTAGGGAAGCGTTGAATAGCGGCCGGTAGTCAGCGGATTCAATTCCTACACCGCCGATAAAAGAGAGATTTTTGCGGTTTAAGAGGATAAATTCGGAACTGCTGATAAGAATAATCCTCTCGGATGTGAGGGCAAGATAATTATAGCGCTGGGGTAGTAATGTTTGGTCACAAATAAAAAGGCCTTCCCTATCAATCTTATATATGTAGCGACTTGTGAGCACATAGAGGAAATCGTCTTTAAGATAATCAATAATCTCCCCACTCAACTTTAGATAATCCACCTTAAGACCAGAATTGTCAAGGTGATAGATGGCCGAATCAATCGCCACCGGGTTGTAGGTGGTTAGAATGGTAAGGAGAAGAATAGTTGCCATTAAATAATCGGGGCGATCCGATTTGAACGGACGACCCCCAGCACCCCAAGCTGGTGCGCTAAACCAACTGCGCCACGCCCCGATAAAATAAGTATATCCATAAACCATTCAATGTCAAGGAGTTTGTGCCTTGACATATGCCTTTATTTGAATATAATTGGTTTAGTAAATTAACAGATACCTTTCATTTTCGTCTCCATACCCCGTCTTCTGGACGGGACTATTATAAAATATAGAAGATTTAAGAATCTTCCTCGGTAGCTCAATGGTGGAGCATCCGGCTGTTAACCGGAGGGTTGCAGGTTCGAGTCCTGCCCGAGGAGCCATTTTTAACAATACGAACTGGGGATCTTCGGAGAGAGAAACGAAGGTCCCCTTTTCTTTTTTATCCCCATACGAGCCAACCGCTGAAGGAATATTTGAATTTTTGAAAGCGTCAAAATCCTCTGAATAATAAAGGTTTATCTGGAGGTAATAGGAATTTCAAAAATTCCTATTACCTCAAAAGTAAGTGGGGGGGAAAGATAGAAAATTGTAATAAAAATTAATAAAGATTAAGTGCCAGGGACGATTTTTCAAAAAATCAGAGGCGAAAAATTGATGCCCAAACGACTGATAATGGAAAATTTGCAAAAAA
>CBFGJQ010000266.1:0-2439 GCA_965649095.1 Caldifarciminota bacterium
GTATATGACCCATTTATGTTCCTTGCCCTTTTATATATCTCTTTATTTTGACCAGCCCCTTCGGACCAGACAACAGCCACTGAATCCCCATAACAGTCAATAAAACAGTGATTTGATTGCGCAGGCGTATTTGAGATATTGATGGGTGTTCTCCAAATGCCGCCTTCCCTTACACTATACCAGATTTCATTATTTTCACTCACATAGGCGATATGAATTTTTCCGAGATTGTCTGAGGCAATTGAGACCGAGGGTTCCCTCTTCTTGGCAATATAATCACCAACCGTATCGGTTATAAAAATAGAAAAATTATCGGGTGGAAAGTGGTGGCATAATGGAACACCTGGGGTGCAGGAAGATAGATAATGGGCATGGGCAAGATAACAGGTATCGCCTTTGTCTATGGCAATTGCTGGTTCAGAAGCGAGGATAACCCAGAGGCACCAGGGTGGAATCCAACCTGAACCCATACGGGTATAAAATATGTTATTGCCATCGGTCCAGGTTACGCAGGGCTTGAATAGGGTATCTAATGCAATGGCTGGTGAAACGCCATCACCAAGGCTTGTATCCGGAGCCCAATTTCTTCCCCGGTCAGTTGAGTTTGTATACCACACACCATTATTTGACCCAAAGACATAATGTTGCTCAGTACCAGTAGGATTACAGACCAATTTCCGACTTGAATTTGGTGCGGTCGCTAATGAATCATCAACAAACCTCTCCCAGATTTTCGTTGCATAATTACCCGTGCGCCAGAGGTCATGCCGATAGGTTGGCCATTGGATGCAACTCGGATAGTAAATCCCATTGTCCAGTTCATAGATATAGACATTGTGGTCATGGGCTGAAACGAGCATCTCCAATTTGTTATCATTGTCAATATTCCCGATGTAGGCACTTGAGATTGCCCCATATTCAACCGGAATCGGAAAGCCCAAGACCTGTTTGCCATTGTGATGGAATCCATAAAACCTATCGTCCTCAATTGATGAACCAACAATTATCTCATAATCTTGGTCATTATCAATATCTACAATTACAGGGTTTGAACAGGCATTGGTTAATCTTTGAGCAGGGAAACCTTCTATTATTGTTCCATCGCTATTGAATGCAAAGAGCCTCGGCTCATTACTTACGATTATTTCTAAATCTTCGTCATCGTCTAGATTTGCCAATGATGGTGAAGCAAGGAGGTCCCAAAGAGAGAAGTCTATTGGCCATCCTGGCAAGGTATTGCCATTTTTATCTATTAGATATGCCTTATAACAGTATCTATCAATCGTGGCAATCTCCAGCCCGGTGTCTGATTTTACAATATCACCAATCACAATTGAAGAGAAGTCATGATAATTGGAATTGTTTGGCCAACCCGAAAATAGGCGTGTGCCATCATTCTCCCAAGAATAGATTCCTTTTAACTTTGTGCCAATCCAGACCTCGGGCTTGCCATTTTGGTTCACATCACCGTATGCTGGTGAAGAAAAGACACTACTTGTGCACGCAGCAAATAGCCTCTTTTGACCATTATGTTGATACAGATAGACATCACCATTATTGAGAACCGCAATAATCTCTAAGTATCTATCCCTATCAAACTGACAAATCATTGGTGCGGAAACCGTCCACTGGGAGGCAACAGTATTTGACCACATAAGCGAGCCATCTGGTTTATAGACAAAAATCTTGGAAAGCGGAGGGTTATCCTGTGAGCCTAAATAGACAATCTCCATCTTACCATCTAAGTCAATATCACCTGCGGCTGGCGATGCCCAGGTCTTTAATCCAGTTCGGGCAAAGACACCATCAGGGGCAATTAAGCCTGTTCCATCGCAATGCCAGGCATAGATTGTGCCCATACGGTCTATAGAAACAATCTCAAGACCAGAATAATCAGGGTCAAGTTCACAGGCAAACGGTGAAGAATAATGACTATCAAACTCCATCTTCTTTGGCCAACCGGGCTTTAATCTTGGATTTGTTGCAGTCAATAGTGTCTCATTGGATGGCCTTTCATTCATAAAAGAATCAATTGTTGTAACAAAGTATCTATATTCTGTTGCCGGTGAAAGATTTACATCTGTAAAGTAACGACCATTGGTTATCGGTGTTTCGTTCACTTTAACCGGTGAACCATTTTCAAGATGATAGACATCGAATCCAAAAATACTGTTAGGGACAACATCCCAGGTGAGATAAATCTTGTTTTGATAGGGTTGATAACTGAGATTATAAGGTCTTGGTGGAATGCGAATGACAAATGTATCCCCGAATTCACGATTGTATCGGTCTTTCACTAAAAGCCTGAAATCAGTAATTGATTCAAGTACAACCGAGCTTTCAAACAGGAATGAGTCAGTGCTTAAGACCTCAGTCCTTGGGTTGATATTACCAAGATAGAGCGAATCCTTAATAAATGATACCCGCTTATCGTTGGAA
>CBFGJQ010000267.1:0-2438 GCA_965649095.1 Caldifarciminota bacterium
CAGTCACAATTGAGACACTCTATCTTCATTTATATGCAAATGCCTATAGAGACAATAATACAATTTTTGCAAAAGAATTGAAAAAGATGGGCTCTTATGAATTCTTAAAGGCAAAGAAGTCAGAACGGGGATGGATTGAGATAAATTCTCTGCAAAGAGGGGAGAGGCAGTTAGAATTTATTATAAACGAGACGATTATGGAAGTTGTCCTTGATAGACCATTAACTTCAGGCGATTCGGTTGTTTTGAAAATTGAGGCGGTTTTAAAAATCCCTAAGATATTCTCCCGCCTCGGATATAAGGGCAAACATTATGAAATCGTCCAGTGGTATCCAAAGCCCTGTGTCTTTGATGAAAAAGGATGGCATAAACAGGGCTATCATGCAATTGGTGAATTTTATGGGGAGTTTGGAAACTTTGATGTCTCAATAGAATTACCAGAAGATTATGTGGTTGCAGGTAGCGGTGTGTTAATTGACTCGTCAAGAATAAATAATTATAGAAAAATAGTCCATTTCTTTGCCGAGAATGTTCATGACTTCGCCTGGGTCTGTGATAAAGATTTTGAGATTGAAAAGCGGGAGGTTGATGGGATTGAAATTGAGGTCTATTATATGAAAAAACACAGGAAAAAATGGGAGAATGCCGGTGATTATGCAGTTGATGCGGTGAAGAGATATAATAGGTGGTTTGGCAAATATCCCTATAAAAAGTTGAGCATTGTTCAGGGATATTTTAGGGGCGGGATGGAGTATCCGAATTTGGTTATCATTGGCAGTAGTGAAGATAAATTGACAAGGCAGTTTGAACTTGTGATTATCCATGAAATTGCCCATCAGTGGTTTTATGGAATACTCGGTTCAAATGAGATGGACGAGGCCTGGCTTGATGAAGGGTTTACTTCTTATGCTGAGGCAAGGTATTTTGTTGACAAATATGGAGTAGCGAATTCATTTTTTAAACCATCCTTCCTCCCTGATATGCCCCACGCTTATATCAATAGATTGATGTATTATTTCACCTTAACAAATGAGTTAGAAAGGCCGATTTTGACAAGCGCAAATGAATTCATTGATAATCCCATTGGATACCAGGTTACTGCCTATTCAAAGCCCGCCCTGTTTTTGCGTTATCTTGAAGCATATTTGGGCACAAATACATTTGATACAATCTTAAAAAGATATTTTGAAAAGTTTAAATTCCAACATCCCCATTCCGAGGATTTCATACGAATTTGTGAAGAGGTTAGTGGCAGGGATTTGAAACAATTCTTCGCTGATTTTTTGAATACTACAAAATATTGCGACTGGCATATTAAAAAAATATCAGACAATATGCTTGTGGTTGAAAATAAAGGCAAATTTTTACTACCCACCGAGATACTTATTCAGACTGATAATGGGAGTCAGGTTAGAAAGATTGAAAAAGAGATAGATACCCTTGAATTTCCCAGTGCAAAGAAGATAAAAAAAGTTATTATTGACCCATTCAATTATACCCCTGAGCGAGACAGGTTCAATAATTTTTACCCAAAGAAGCTTGCGATAAAACCAATTTTTAATTGGCCCTCATTTGATACATATCAGGTCTTTGTTCTGCCTTATCTATGGTATGACACAGACGATGGATTTACGCCTGGATTCTATCTTGCCGGTGCCAGGTTTATTGATGCGGGTTTTATCAAAGGTGGGAACCAGTGGGTTTTTGGTTATATATATAAGATAAAGAGCAGAAGGTATTATTATAATTTCAGTTATCAGACGCCGATTGTATTTAAGAGGGGTTATCGTTCACGCATATTCTTAAATGGTTCTAATCGCAACGATGAGATACAATATCAAACTGGATTTTCTAATGATTTTGGGGCACCGATTACTACGAGACCTAAAATCAATATCAAGACATTTTTCCGTTATAACAACCTGAAATCGCTTATCGCTGTTGATTCAAGGGACTGGGAAATTGCTGAATATTATTTAGTCCAGAATCAATTTTTATATACTACAAATCACTGGGTTATGGCATTTAATCTCTATGGGACCGATAAATTTTTTAGTCCGAAAGGGAGTTTTTCTAAATTTACTTTTGAATTTGAAAAGAATTCAAGATTGCAGCTGGCACCTTTATATTTCCGCATCTTTGCTGGGAAGGTATTTGGGAATGCTCCCAATCAAGAGAGGATATTTTTAAGCGGGGCATTGAGGCATAGTCTCATAACCGATTTATTCTTTGGACAAAAAGGGTGTGCATCCCCGCAGGAGTATATCCATATAAAGCAAGATGGAAATATGGCAGGTTATCAGGGTTATCATATAAAGACGGATGGCCTTTTCTGCCTCAATATACAATTTCCGGAAGGGTTTCCCTTGAGAATCTTCGGGGATTTAGGTTATTACTATAAGAGCGATAGTCTAAAATGGGAATATGCCTATGATACA
>CBFGJQ010000268.1:0-2434 GCA_965649095.1 Caldifarciminota bacterium
GTTTTCTCACCAATCGCATTTTGTTATCCGTTTGAATTTAGAGGTAATAGGAATTTTTGAAATTCCTATTACCTCAAAGATAACCTCTCAATAATCAATAGTCTAGAAGCTTTGCCGCAATTACCATCGGTTATGCGGGACCGGACGTCATACCTATTTTTCAGTATCACTGGTGTTCCTCCGGCAGGTATTGTGAGTATCATTTACCCAACAATTCAGACCGTTCTTTCGTCCTGTGCCCTATTTTATGAATACTAATTTCCTTACTATTCTTCGTTTCTCAACTTCAAATGAGATAAAGTATACACCCGCTGCATTTGGCGAAAATTGCAACTTGTGTAACCCCTCTGAAAGTTTTCCCTGATGAATTTGCATTACCCTTCTTCCAACAATATCGTATAGATTAACTTCTACATCACTATCCTTGGTAAGTATGAATTGAACATAAGGGGCGCGGCTTATACTCGGCATTTTAAGAAAGGCATCCTGGTCTTTGCATATCTGCCTTTCGCGGATGCCAGGATAGGGAAAAGGAAGCACAGGCACACAAAGATGAGAAGGCATTGCGGGAGTGTGATAAATGACATTGGTGGCGACAAGGGCATTCAAGGTATCATCTGGCTGGAATGGTCCACCGTGATTCGGATTCCTTTCAAACCTCGGATAGTTTGATGATGAGATAATTACCCTAAACCTATGTCCAACATTGAAGACATTTGCCGTGCTCCAGACATCAATATTAAATGTATCAGGAACCCCCGGCACGAGGGAATCAACCTGTGATAGACTGTGTCTGTGTCTTGCCATAAGAATGCCATCGGTCATTAAGATTGAGCGACCATCAGGATAGACATCGGTAACCCTAATTGCAAAATCAGTATCATATCTATCTGAAGATGCGAAGAGAACCATCTTTACCTTGCCAATGACTACCAGTGGTGTGGTAAGTGGAGGCGTTGTATAGACAAGGACATCGGGTCTATTCTCTATCGGATTCTGTTTTCTCGGACCATAACCGCCAAGTCCGGTGAGTGTGTCATAAGGAATACCGATGTATTCTCTGCCACCAATTGTCGGGGTTGGATCAAGTGGGTCATACAAAAAAGTATCGGGTTGTTCTTGAGTTACGGGTGGTAGCGTATCAAGGAGACCATCCGCACGCAGATAGAAATTTTTGTAGCTCATCTCAGGTAATGGCCAGGTATCGGCATCAACCCATTTATTCCAGTAAGTAGTATCCTGTGTATCACAATCACCCATCAAATAAAATCGGACCGGTGGTTCGTCAAGAATTCCGTTCAATGTGTCATCAAGGAGAAAATAATTATACCACCTCACAAGTTGTCCCAGTGCATAACTATTGTCTAACTGGGCATTGGGTGGAAAGACAAGGTCACCTTGTTCGGTGCCACCAAAGTTATAATGACCCCAGGGACCAACAAATAGTTTCTGTTTGCCAAAACGAGCCTGGAGTTCAGAAAATGCCTCAAGTTGACCATCGGTATAGAGGTCAAACCAACCACTAATATGATACATTGGGAAGCCCGCTGAATCCCAGCGGCTGGTCAGGTCAATCCAGGACCAGACTTCATCATAATTGGGATGATTACAGACTGTATCAATCAACCATGGATTCCCAACTCCGTTCAGCCAGGTTTCAACAAGTGCCTTTCTATATACCCCGCCATTAAAAGCAACATGGTGATAGACCGACGGTCCAGCGACCATAGGCGCAACAACATCTAAGGCGGGGGGATGGGAACCTGTCGCATAATATTGTGTCATTCCCGGGGCAGAGGCACCCACCATCCCAATCTTGCCGTTGCACACTGAATCCCAGGCCGCGAGCCACTCAATCGTATCAAAGCCATCCCGTAAAGGTCCCCAACCATCACTCATAAAGATAAGCGGTTCACCCTGCGAATCATATCTACCCCTTAAATTTTGAGAAATGAGCACATATCCCATATAATCAACAACCAGGGCGAGCAAAAGACTATCATCTATATCCCTTTCATAGGGCGTCCTCTGGAGGATGACAGGTCTTGGTAGCGGAAAGGTATCAGGATAATAAATTGTTGCCGCAAGTTGAACGCCATCCCGCATTGGGATGTAGATAGTATCTACGGTGAATGGGAATGCAATCCCCAAGCAGACAAAACCAATTATGACTAACCTCTTCATATTTACCTCCTTGGAGCCTTTTTGACTCTAAAGTATTTGCGATTTCCCACAGTATTTACTAATAGTTTACCCCAATGCCCTCTGGCCAATTATCTCACAATAATGACCTTCCTCAATCGTTCTATCTTTCCTGTCTCAATTTTCAAGAAGTATACCCCCGAGCACAAGTCCGAAAAGATAAGATACCCATTTCTTTGCTTGAACGAAACTTCCTGCCCCAGGGTATTGAAGAGGTGAACTTGACTTCCCT
>CBFGJQ010000269.1:0-2426 GCA_965649095.1 Caldifarciminota bacterium
AGGACTTTAGGGGTTTCAGGGGCTTTAGCCCCTGATTATGTTCAGGTAATAAGGTAATAGGAATTTCAAAAATTCCTATACATAAAAGTAAAAATGGTTCAAGAGATCTCTCATTCAATATTACCACCTGGGCCTGAATTGACAAAAAAGAATCTTGGTATATAATTATAAGGAGATTTTATGGGACCTTTTGTGTGTATTCCGGTGGACAGATGTGGTCAACTGTATGAAGTCTTTTATTTGTTTGCGATAATTGTTGGCATCTCAATCATAATATTGATTACCCGCCTCCGCCGGCTACCGCTCTTTCCGATTATTACTATTGTCCTCTGGGGCACTACCCTGGGGATTATTTTTTCCAAATTATTTTCGATAAGTCTTGAGCAATGGATTGCTTTTGCGGATACTAAACAGTTGCCTGATATATCGCACAAGACCTTTTTTGGCTTTGTCTTTGGTGGTTTTGTTGGTTTCTATCTGGTAAAAAGATTGTTGAATTTAAAGTTGAGCGTAGGTGAGCCATTTGCCTATGCCCTGCCGATTGGTTTGTCAATTGGTCGCCTCGGATGTTTGTTCGGTGGTTGTTGTTTTGGAAAGCCAACGAATTTACCCTGGGCAATTCTCTATCCACAAAATTCCCTGGCCTATGAAATGCATCTTTGCAAGGGGTTAATTAGCAATGGGGCGAGGGCATCGCTTCCAGTTCATCCTGCTCAGGTATATGAAATCTTATGGCTCATCATCATCGTAGTCTTATTACGAAAACTGCGGTCGTTTTTGAAAAACCCGGGTAACCTCTTCTGGCTATACATAATATTCCATAGTCTGGGTAGGTTCCTTCTTGAGTTTATCAGAGAAGGTGGCGGCTACATTTTGGGATTAAAAAATCTCCAATGGATATTATTGGAAGTTATATTTCTTTCGCTATTGATTTTCTGCCGAAGAGAGAGAAAAAAATTCCCGGATGAGATTTATAGAGAGTTAAACGGCACCGTAAAAGTGAGGGCAATTTTATTCTCCTTACCTTTATTGTTTTTGCTTCTTCGGTTATGGTGGTGGTTCACCCCCTTGGAAATGAAGATACTGGCAGGGATTTTAATCCTATTTTCAGTGTTAATCTTTATCACCGTTTATTCATTATTAAATAAAAGATACCAGCCCAAGTTTAAAACCGTAACATTAGCACTATTTATGCTATTTGCTGGTGAGATCCCGGATACGGCTTCTCAATCCGATACCACGAAATCCCATTCCTATTTTGATTTGTCATTGAGTGGTATGGAAGGGGAATATCAGGAGATTTGCGGCGGTGTCCATCATTACCAGGCGGCTGGTGGCGGTGTCTCATTCACTCGGAAGATAGACACATTTACAAAAGAGAGGCTTGGCGCAAGGGGGTATATTGGATATGAAGATGGTAGATTGCGTATTATCGGAGGTAATCTTTATGGTCGCGCAGAGGCACGATGGATTGGAGTAGGTGCCGGGTTAGTCGGCTTGAAGTCTCTGAGCTATGATGGTGTTGAATACCTTCCTATGTTTTCAGTCCGATTAGGACCTGCCGATGTTTTCTACATTGAAGGTAAAATGTTTGACCATTCACCCGGGGTTGTCTACGGATTTACCGGTCTCATTAAATTAGGATTTGGGATTGGTCCGACTAAAGACTGGGAAGGTGAGATTCACGCCGGCATCTCCGATGCTGGACTCTATTTTCAACCCTTGCTCCCCTTTTTTGACAACCGCCTTTTTTTAGAACCTTTCCTTGCCTCTGGAGATGAAAATACTTATCAATTGAATCTCAGTATTCATCTCAGGTTGGGAGAAAAAAGAAAGAAAACCGACCTTGAACGGAAAAGGTGAGATTATTCCCCTCGTGCCTATTCTTAAAAGAGATTTCATTAGGAAAGAAAAAACGACGAGATATTCAGGAACTGCGGGGTGAGATGTGTTTTGCACAAAGCAAATGTTTGTTATATAGCGGGGGTTTCAGGGGTTCTCCCCTGATGTATCTTCTGCGAGAAAGGAGTAGGTATGGCAAAGATTTTGAGTGGCGCTGAGATTGCCGAAAAGATGCGCCAGGAGATGAAGGCCGAGATTAACGAGCTTAAAGAAAAGTATAATCTTCTGCCCGGATTGGCAGTAATCCTTGTCGGTGACAATCCAGCCTCAATCTCCTATGTAAGGGGAAAGGAAAAGGCGTGTGCTGAGGTTGGTATTGTTTCAAAAGAGTTCAAATTTGATGCAAATTATAAGGAGTCAGAACTATTAAAATTGATTGATGAATTGAATAGAGACGATTCAATCCATGGTATCCTTGTGCAACTTCCATTACCGGAACATATAAATGAAGAAAGGGTTCTATATGCAATTGACCCGAAAAAGGATGTTGATGGTTTCCATCCGGTAAATGTGGGGAAATTGAT
>CBFGJQ010000270.1:0-2425 GCA_965649095.1 Caldifarciminota bacterium
GAATTCTTTATTACTTCCTGTTATCTAAATATAATGAGGGGAAAATCTTAAATGTTTTGATTTTTTCTACATTATCTCAAGCCGTATGGAATATTATTTTAATTCCTATGTACGGTATAGTTGCCGCAGCATGGGGAATGGTTCTACTGTGGTTTTTAACTGCCACAGGGAATTTATTCATCTATGCCAGAATTAATGGTATGAAAATAGGACAAATTCTGCAAAAGTATTTCTACGTTATTCTAACTATCATTTGTTCATTTTTACTGGCTATTATATTTCCTTATACTAATTTAGTTTTTCGTGTAGTGATTGCTCTTATAATATTCACCCTTTTATATAAGATGTTCTTTGATAAATCTGAAAGAGATTATATAATATCTGGGCTTAAGAAAGGATAGATAGCGTGTCAAAAATTAAACAATACAAAGGTATAGAGATTAGAGCGGCTGCTGGGATACACGAAGAAGCGATTGCAGTTATTAAAAATTTATTATCTCCTGGATCCTTAGTGCTTGATATAGCCGCGGGAAGAGGCGCCTTCGCCGCAAGATTACAAGATGAGGGGTTTGTTGTTGAGGCGAATGAAATAGATGAAGCTGCTTTTTCTCCGTTAGATATTAAGTGCAATACGATTGATTTGAATTACCCTTTTGCGAAATCCTTTGGACTGTCCAAATTTAATATGATTGTGGCGATAGAAGTGATAGAACATTTGAATAATCCCATAATGTTTTTAAAAGAGTGCTACGACATGTTAATTCCAAACGGTTATTTATTGGTGACAACTCCCAATATTCTTGACAAGTTTTCAAGGATAAAGTTTCTCAGAAGAGGTCAGTTCTGTCACTTTGAACCAGTTTCTTTCTATAAAACCGGACATAGAACAATAATGCCTAAGTGGCTGTTAGAGCTCTATTTTAACTATGCAGGATTTATCGTTCAAAAGACAAAATATATTGGAGATAAACCAAAAGTAGAGTGGACAAGAATCAGAAGCGTTTTGAATACTGTGATTGCAAGTGTCTTGAGCATCTTCATGATGCAAAGTCAAGAAGGCGAACTGACAAGAAATTGCATAATGTTTCTGTTAGAGAAGACTGAAGTTCCTCAGAAGAGATGAAGATTTGCTATATAACAAGAGAATTCCCTCCAGAACTCCCTACCGCCGGGATTGGCACGTATACTAAAACATTGGCCACATTTCTCGCATCGAGGGGACATGAAGTACATATAATATGCGGGACGACTAAATCTACTGAATATGAATATTTTGAAGATTTAGTCAAAGTTTACAGATTGCCATGGCAAAGAATTGGAAGATTTAATGTATTGCCTCATTTGAAATATTGCATGAATGTAGCGCGTAAAGCAAAGAGTATTTATAAAACAAAGGGAATAGATATTATTGAAGTGCCTGATTATCTTGGCCAAGGCATATTTCTAAAATTATTCGGAATTCGTTGTCCGATAGTAATAAGGTTTCATGGAGGGCAAGAAATAGAATTTAGAACAAGAATTCCATTGCGCCCTTCTTTCTATTTTGTGTTGTTACAGGAAATGATTGCTTATTGGTGTTCCACAGCTGCATCAAGCCCATCTCGATTTATGGCTTCAATAGCCCGCAGAAAGGGATATTTAAAAAAAATAAACATATTACCAAATTTTGTAGATGAAAAATCTTTTTTAAACAAATCAAGTGGTGGCATTACTCAGTTAAAAAAGCGAGTTTTTTTTATTGGGCGGCTTGATGAAGCAAAAGGGCCTCATCTTCTTGCTAAAGCGATCGGCCCGCTTTTTAAATATTTACCTGAAATTGAGGTCATATTTATCGGGCGCGATACAATCTTTAAAAAAAAGAAAATTCTTATGAGTAACTATTGCTTGTCTCTAATTCCTGAAGAGAATAGGCAAAATGTTCTTTTTTTAGGTTCACTACCGCATGAACAGGTCATTGGTTGGTTATCTAATGGGGGAATACTTTGCTTGCCGTCCTTGTATGAATCATTTGGTCTTGTTGCAATTGAGGCTGCAATGTGTGGGCTCCCTGTGGTTGGATTCAGAGGTACAGCTCTCGATGAAATCGTTGAAAATGGAGAAACTGGTATTCTTGTGGAAAAAGGCGATGTAGAAGCGTTGTCAGAAAGCCTTTATAGACTTTTATCTGATACAGAATTGCACGCAATGATGGGATGTCGTGGAAAAAAAATTGCACTTGCAAGATTCTCTAAAGAAAGCATCGGCAATATATACGAAGCATATTATTTGTCTTTCTTGAAAAAATATGGACTACGTGAACGAAAAATATAAGAACTTTGCCTATAAATTGTTAATTCCTATTATTGCGGTGCTTTACGGTTACTTGCTTGTAAATAATCCGCAAATATTTATAATATTGACAGCGATTGTTTTATTTGGAACCGCA
>CBFGJQ010000271.1:0-2424 GCA_965649095.1 Caldifarciminota bacterium
GATTTATCGTTTACAAAGCGAGATGGCTATGATTGTGTTTCTGTTAGAGAAGCCTGGCAAAATTTTGAAGTTGGCCGGCCGAATTTACCAGTGAAGGTAGTCAATTTGGTTATTCCGGCGGATGCTGAAGTAGAGAAACTGCAATTTACTACAATTTCAATGGAGATTACAGGTAATTATAGAATAATGCCAGTGAAAAAGCCATTGGGCTATGATACTGGCAGTGGTATGGAATCATTGCCTCTGGATAGTGTCAATGTTTATCCCGAAAAAATTGCAGAGATAAGTAATATCGGTTATTTTGCGGGGAGTAAGATTGTTTCGATTATTGTTTATCCGCTGCAGTATCAACCAAGACAGGGGAAACTCATTCTTAATAAAAGTATCCAATTAACGATAAAATATCAGAAAATCGGGATGAAAGGTATTATAAAGGAAAGAAATCTTGGAGAATGTAATCAGAAAATTGAAAAGACAATAAGGCAACTTATTGATAATTCTGAAAATCTTTTATTTTCCGCAAAAGAAGAATTGTCTGAAATAATTGAGGCAGGGAAGTTTTTGCCGATGGAAGTACCTTCTACTGTGGGTAGTCCGGTTCAATATGTGATTATCACTAACGAAGAACTTGCACCGTATTTTCAAACCTTTGCGGATTGGAAATTAAAAAAAGGTGTTCCTACAGTGATAAAGACTGTTTCCTGGATTGAAAGCCATTATAATGGAAGTGATTTACAAGAGCGCATCAGAAACTTTATCAAAGATGCGTATCAAAAATGGGGGATAGATTATGTTTTGATTGGGGGCGATGAAAATATAGTTCCAACGAGGATTGCAAATTTGAATTTTTATGGTAATCTTATGCCCTATGTGCCTACCGATGTCTATTATTCTTGCCTTGATGGCAACTGGAACAAAAATAATAACGAATACTTTGGTGAAATTTTGGATTCCATTGACCTTTATCCTGAGGTCTTTGTTGGCAGAATACCAGTTAACAATGCAAGCGAGGCGAATGCGTTAATATCAAAGATTATAAACTATGAAAAAAATCCAGCAAGCGGATTTATCTCAAAGGCATTATTCCTTGGTGAAAAATTGGGATTTCTGCCTACTGATGGCAAGGACCTTTGCGATTCAATTGCGGATTACTTTATACCCTCAAATTATACAATTACAAAACTTTATGAAGTAAATGGGAATGAAAATCGGAACACAGTGATACAGGCAATAAACCAGGGTTATGGAATTGTCCATTTCCAAGGGCATGGTGACCCCAATTGTTTAGCGGTTGGGCCAGACTTTTTATTCCACCCAGATTTTGACACGCTTAAGAATCAAAATAAATATTCAATTTTCTATGGTCAGAGTTGTTATATCAGTCGGTTTATCTGTGATTGTATTGGTGAACATTTTGTCCGAAGCCCGCAGGGTGGCGGTGTAGCATTTATTGCTTCAAGCACCAATGATTTTCCCTTTGATAATCTGATATTTGACAAGAGATTCTACCAATTCTTCTTTGATTCAAGTTATTATAAGATTGGTGAGGCACTCACATTGTCCAAGGCATCGCTTGTCGGCTATTATCAATGGTGGGAGCCGTATATGGCGGCGATGACCGGTAGAATTCTTCTCGGTGACCCGGAGATGCCGGTCTGGACTGAAGAGCCGGCAAATACTTATGTGACTCACCCAAACTCTGTTGGTTTAGGACCACAGAATTTTTTAGTGAAAGTAGAGACCGATAATCCCGAAGTTCCTGGAGTTAAAATTCCTGTTTCTAATGCCAGGGTCTGTGTGATGAAAGGTAATGAATTCTATGCCTATGGCTGGACAAATGGACAGGGCCGGACAGTCTTTAGAATCTGCCCGGAATCAGGCGGTGAAATATCTGTTGTTGTGACAAAGCATAATTACAAGACCTACGATGGGGCCTGTGCAGTTCAGCCAGATGCACCCTATGTTTCGTATGCATTACATTCAATAGTGGATAGCCTTGGTAATAACAATAGCATTCCTGATGCAGGCGAGGATATCTTTCTGACGATGAAATTGAGGAATTCGGGTGTAGGTAATGCGGATAAGGTTGTCGCCACATTGTCATCAAAGAGTCTTTATATTACAATCATTGATTCAATTGAAACTTTTGGCACAATCCCTTCTGGTCAATCAGTCACAAAAGAGAACGCTTATAGGATTTTATTAAATCCCACTACCCTTGATAGAAGCAAAATTACTTTCACCCTTAAAATAAGAGCCGAACAAGGCAGTTATTCAGACAATTTTGAGATTGAAGTTTTAAGCCCAATTCTGCGCCATTTTGGTCATCCATTAAGCCAAATAACCAATACAAGATATAGAATGCAGATTAAAGTTCACAATGATGGTCAGGGTGAGGATAATGGAGTCTGGGCAAGATTAACT
>CBFGJQ010000272.1:0-2416 GCA_965649095.1 Caldifarciminota bacterium
TCCTAACAAGAGTCTCCCATAGGACAAAGTAAAAACTCCTCCTCCGATTTCATATTTTCCATTTGACCCGGACACACCGCCGTATGTCAAAAACCCAGGTGCAAGTTTTATGCCGATGCGCACCGGGTTGGTTGGTGTTACAACCTTCCCAGTCAATCTCCCATCCACCTGGAGCATAATTGCTTTTAGTTTATGCCCTGGATTACTGTCCGATGTTTCATAAAATTCGTTTATTGAACCACCTATTTCAAATCCCGATTCAAGGATATGACTATGTTTCCAGGTGCGACCATAATCTGCCCTTATCCCGCCATATTTGTATTTGTACGATGACCCACATAGACTATAACTGCCTTCACCATATTGAGCAGAAATACCCGCCCTTTTCTCATCCCTTGTCTCTGCAGTTTCATACACTGCCGGAACTGTAATACATTGAGGAACGAAGAGTATAGAAAAGATGGTTAAAAGTCCAACAATGGGTTTTGCCCTTATTACCAGAAATCTAATTTTAGTGGTATTCATATGAATAGATTATATTTATAACCTGAAGGCTGTCAATATAAAATGTATAATCAATAATTGATAAACCCTTATATACTTTTATAGAACTCTACAGGTCTCAATTCTCT
Source organism: Caldifarciminota bacterium (assembly GCA_965649095.1). GTDB lineage: Bacteria > Hydrothermota > Tepidihabitantia > SM23-42 > JAOAFX01 > JBDRWI01. The sequence goes on from CBFGJQ010000272.1 coordinate 633, forward strand.
AAATCTATCCGTCTCAAGAGCGATATGCTTCCTTATATCCAGACAGAGATGGCAACCGGAGATATAGCCTCCCGGGTCTTCTTCGTAGCCAAATTCTTCTCTACCAAGTTCATATAATTTCTTAATATCGAAACATAATGCAAAGATAATCGGCAATTCGTTTATATCAAATTCAGTAAATAGACGCCCAATATTATTTATGTTGCCCAAAGATAACCCACCACAATAACCGGGAATATAGTTCCCATAATTGTCAAAATGGATATGCCAGTTTCTTAATAATTCATCTTTACAATTGTGGCCGAAGAAATGCTCGGCATTGTGTTTGTGAAAGAGATGTTTGAGTTTATACACCGCCCTGCCCATCGGCAGTAGTTCAATATAATAGAGGGATTCAGGGATTCTTTCAAAAAATTTTTGTGCAGACATCGTCCCTTTTATACCCATTGCTCTAAAAATTTGATAAAAGTAGTGCTGATACACGATTACATTCTCATCAAAAATCCGTTCAGCCGTTTTGATACAGGTCTCAGTCCTTTCAAAAGGAATGGACTCAAGGATGAATGGATTGACGCTGATAAGGATACCATGTAATCCTGTCCTTTTCAGCTCCAGCAATCTTTTCTCGGTCGTTTCTGAATCCCGGCACCAAAAGCAATTTGTCTCAACAAACAAAGATGGAATATTGAATCTTGTCGCCATTCTGGTAAGTTCTAATAATAAATCAAAATTTAAAAATGGCTCACCACCGGTAAAGTGGAGTCCGTAATTTATTCCGATGCGGTTGTCGGGCAACCCTTGAATACTATTTGAAACTATGGAGAAAATTTTTTCTGCATCAGACAATTTAATCCAGTCAGTTTTCCAGCTTGGACCGCAGGCATACATACAGTGCTGGCATTCCGCATTGCATTTATAAGTAAGAAACAATCCCATTGACATTGGCTTTTTAACTTGCATAGTTATTCTTTTAATATTTCCTGCTCAAGCATCCGCGCATATTCAGCGTCGGTGTATGCCCTCAGCCTTTGCATTGTAGTATCATAAGGGTCAATGACTTCCTCTTCAAGGGTCTCGGAATATCTTGCCTTTGGGTCGATCTCGGTTAATTTTTTTATTAGAATCTCACGCTCCTTTTCCGGCATCACCCTTGAATCGGTCATTGCGGCAGCGCGGGCAAAGATTCCATTTTTTAATAGATTTTCTAAAGCCCTAAATGGCAATTCATAAAAATCACCGATTGCACCTGTTCTTGCCGTGAAACCTTCGGATGTTGCCGCCTTGAATGATACACGGACATAGATGAATTTCTTAAATTTTGAAAGTTCATCTGTATAATCAGGTTCAGCACCGAGTAGAATTCCATTGGTCTCAAGATAAAATGGGTAGCCGGTGCCAGATATATATTCAAGTAATTTTATTAGATGTTCTCTTCCCAGAGTCGGTTCACAACCCGAGATACGTAGTTTTTTGATTTTCAAATGTTTAAACCTTTCCCATCCAGGTGCAGTTATACCCTGTTCTGCTGCCCTTAAAAGTGCCTCAGCAAGTTCGCCCGGCGAATAAAATCTACCAAACTTCTCTGGAAAGTCCCTTGACCAGTTTGTCCAGCAATAGATACAGCGTAGACAACAGCCAACTGCATAACCTGTTGCAATTCCCCCATAGACCGGTGCCGAATAGAGACTCACATATTTCCGCTCAAGCCCGTCGGCTCCTTCTCTTGTTACAATCTTTTCTGTCTCTCTTGCGAGTTCTACCGGATTGAATGGCTTAAAATCAGA
>CBFGJQ010000273.1:0-2412 GCA_965649095.1 Caldifarciminota bacterium
GCCAAAAATCTTTCTCAGGAACAATTGGCAGAAAAGGCGAATTTACATCCAACCTTCATTGGTAAAATTGAAAGGGCAGAGATAAATCCTTCAATAATTACCTTAGAAAAGATTGCTCAGGCATTTAATATTCCTCTATCTCAATTGTTATCATTTCCCGAAGATAAACAAATAATTTCTTCAAAGATAAATTTCCTCAATGAAGCATTAGGCAAGGCATTAAAAGAATTGCAAACCGCCTCTGATATTGCAAAGGACTTTGAAAGATAATCAATAATTTAACGACCTTTGATCATTAAAATTTATACTCATCTCCAATTCAGTTGGTGTTTTTCGTCAGGAAATGCCTGTTTGGTTTTCACTATAAAGTATTGAGTATCATGAAACCCATATGCCCTTCGCTTAATAACCTTGATTGTGTTGTTTATCCCACAATTTGGATGACCGCCTGTGAGCAGTTCTTCTTGCACAGACTGACCGGTAATTTTTACTCGGTAAAAGGGTAAATACATTTTGATAGTTGCAATAAATAATTCTGACTTCTTTCATCCTAATTATATGTGAATATTCCGTAATTTAACCCCAATTATTTGAACTCCTTTGTCATTCTAAGGGCACGGGATTGTCCGAAGAATCTCAAACCTCTGAAACATCGGAGATTCTTCACTTCGCTAACGCTCCGTTCAGAATAACAAAGAGGAATAAAAACAGTCAGAAAAACAGAGTGTCTAAATTTTTTGTTCTCAAAAAAATGGCGTAAACCCGCTCCAGGCCTGCGTTTGAGCGAAATTTATCAAAAATAGTATGAATAATCCGGGTTAATGCCTAGCATGGTTATGATAAGGAGAATACAGAAAAGACAGAAATTCTAAAAAAAATTGGGATTTGAATAATATTTTTTCTTTATCAAAAACTACCCAAGACGATCAAGCCAGTGACTATAGAGGAACTGCGAGAGTTTTATTATGCAAAGATGCTAATGGCAAGGATAAAGAAGAAATAAATTTTACTACAATATTTCGTTCTTGACTTTAGAAGTATATGGTATAAAATAAGATCTATGCAATATTTATTAAATAACATAAAAGTTAATGTTCAGGAGAAGGACGATTCCAAAATTATTACTGATTTATTGGCAAAATTTATTGTTAAAGATATGAATGAATGGACTGGCGTTAATGCAGACCTGATAATCACCGATCCACCTTTTGGGATAAACTTTACTGGGGAAAATACAAATTACCATAGAAATGTAGGTAGTGTAGTGGATGGATATGTGGAATGGAGTATTTCTGAATATGGTGAGAAAATCCAGCAGTTGCTGGAATGCATCAAGAGAAATTTAAAAGAGAATGGCCAGGCACTGGTCTTTTCGGGATGGAATAATAGCAATATTATCCATGATAGGATTATGAGATTCAAGGAATTGACATTAAGAGGAAAGATGTATTGGACATATAACTTTGCCCCTGTTTGCAGAAAGAAGATGTCGCATAATGTTTATGAGATTTATTGGATTACCAAGGGCGAAATGTGGACATTCCATAAAAGGTGCAATACCAGCCACTGTCTGAAGGGTGAACCGAATTTGACAACACTAAATTTCAAACGGGATTACAAAGTTAAAATGCCGAAATATCCAACAGGACTCCCATTTAAACTCCTCCAGTGTTTAATAGAACATTTTTCCAATAAAAATGATCTGCTCTTTGACCCTCTGTGCGGGAGTGGAATGTTAGGCGTAGTTGCATACTTTCTGGAAAGGGATTTTATAATTGGAGACCTTAACCCAAACGGTAGGATTGTTTTTGAACATCTCCTTGATTATTATCTCAATGAAAATGGATTACATTTTGCTGTAGAGGACAACAAGATCGCAGCAAATGATGTAAGAGATTTCTCTACAGTTATACAGAATGTTTATGTTTGAATTAACAGTTCAGGGAAGTTTTTCAGCAGCACATCGTGTTAAAGGGTATAAAGGTGATTGTGCAGGTGTGCATGGGCATACTTACCGAATAGAGGTTAGGGTTAGGGTTGAGAAGCTGGATAAAATAGGGATGGCAGTGGACTTCAAAAGGGTGAAGAATATATTAAAGAAAATACTCTTAAAACTTGACCACAAAAATTTAAATAATCTGCCTTTCTTCAAAAAACACAATGCCACTGCAGAGTGGATTGCAGTATATATTTATAACGAAATCAAAAAGAAAATAAGAAGTGTAAAATCGATTACGGTCTGGGAAGGGCTTGAAAATTCTGTGACATTTATGGAATAAAATGCAACATTTCTAAGTCCTACAGATATGGTGTCAGATTCAGAGAGATAAAAGGGAAGTTTTTCCAAAAAACGGAATAAAAATGTAGCGTCCGACCCTGACTTTCGTCAGGGCATGCTTAAGTCGGACGGAA
>CBFGJQ010000274.1:0-2409 GCA_965649095.1 Caldifarciminota bacterium
CAGCAATGACATTTTTAAGTTCTGATGCGATTGCATCCCTTATCGACGAAGAGGTGAGAGAGTTTGTTCAGAGCAATCAGACCAATTTTTTGAAATATTATACAAATGTAACAAATGAATTTGGCTCTGGTACATACATTGTGCCAATAAGCATCGGACTTTATGGCATATCATTATTTACTGAGAGTCAAAAGTTCTCTGAAGCCTCTTTTACTGCCTGGGAGTCCATAGTGTTATCTGGTTTAATAACCGGTTTTTTAAAGACTACTTTTGGCAGAGCAAGACCAAAAGAGGAACTTGGCAGCAGAGATTTTAAGGTATTTAAAGGAGTTCAGGATGCTTTTCCTTCAGGGCACACAACTGTTGCATTCGCATTTTTAACACCATACGCTGAATATTTAGGACCACCTTACTCATATTTACTATATTTTCTTGCTTCATCCACTGCCTTTGCCCGCGTTTACAGGGATGCACACTGGCTTTCGGATGTTATTGCCGGGGCAGGAGTTGGTTATGTGGTAGGCAAATCACTCGTTCGGTTGCATAAAGGGAGGAGGGATAATTTGAAATTGACTTTTGGATTTGAAAAAAATCTAAGAATTGTTGAGATATTGTATAAGTTTTAAAACAATATTAGGTCTGTCCACCTTTACGGCACAAAATTATAATTTCCCGTGCGGTAGGTGTCGTGATAGGACATTGGCCAGGGAAGTAAATCCCTATTTGAAGGAACAGGTGCACCTGTTTTAAAGGCAAAAACAAAACGCTTATATTCAAAAACCTTATCATTTGAAACTGGGTCAACATCTTTATCTCCTATTGCCACTATCTCAAGCAGACCATCTCCATCTACATCCCCAATTATTGGCTTTGACATGAAATAACCACCGCTGCTGAAACCGAAGATATTATTTATCTCCCCAATATCATACCACCAAAGTGCAGTTCCATCCTCTGTATTAAAAATTTGAATGAGAGGAAAAGAGAGGTAAACTAATTCAATCATTCCATCACCATCCACATCACCTGCTACTGGTGTGTAATCACCCGTAGAACCTATCCAAGAAGTCGTTTCAGAAAAAATTTTGCCATCTACGAGCCGAAAAACAATCATTAAAGAAAGATAACTAGGACATTCATCTGGCTCATTATCAGGAGGATTAATTTTTTTCGAGAATGGTGTTATTCCTACAAAATTTCCATCAACCTTTCCAAATGCCATTGGAGCATCAAGTTTTTCCGGCAGTATTGTGCCCTTGGTATTATGAATTGAACCAGGCAGATGATAAGAAAACAGCAAATCACCATCAAGATTATAAATATCAATATAACTTAATCTGACCTTTTCTGTTGATGGCTCACCTTTTCTTAAACATTGAATGACATCATATGTATCATGAGATGCTATAATTTCTGTTTTCCCATCATTATCTAAATCAATAAGACCATGTATATTTGCGTCAAAACCACCTGTGGATTTTGACCAGAGTAACGACCCATCGGTTCCTTTCAATGCAAATATTTTGCATTCAGCATTATTGCAGCCTGTAATAAATATTATAACCCCATAATCAGTATAACCTCCAACCAAACGAGTCGTAATTTCAAACCCAACCCTATTTATATAGTCAAATTCAGGAGCTTTGCACCAAAATAAATTTCCATCAGAACCTTTCATTGTACAAACGTAATAGATAAATGAAGAACCCTCTGAAAAATTATTGAGGGTTACAATATCTAACCATCCATCATTATTTACATCTATCAGCATTGATTTTTCAGGTATCAGGTCAAAAGTATCGATATAGGGTGGATAAGATAATGTTTCAACCCATTGAAATTTTGTTTTTATCCATAATGCCTTACCGTCTGTCCCAAGAACCTTCAAAGGCATAATCACAATCTCTTTTTCACCATCACCGTTTAGGTCTCCCACAGATAAATAATCTGTGGTTGAGTAGGGGAATTCCTTTATAATCTCACCATTAATGCCATTTAAAATAAAAATCTTTTGTGGCTCTGATATTGCCACCACAACCTCATTTACACCATCACCATTCAAATCTACTATTACTGGCTCAAATATTTCATCTTTTGACTCTGATCTGTAGACCACTTCTGTTGCCCATAATACTTCTGTCTTGCGTTTACCTTCTCCCTTTCCTCTCCATGAGCAGGAAAATAAAGTTAAGATGATAAAACTAACATAACAAATTATTTTTATAAGGTTTAGTTTCATGGTGGATATGTTTCCAAATCACTCCCTCCAAGACAATCTATAAAATCAAATTCGTAAATAATATTCTCTCCATTTGAATTGTTCATAAGTCCGAATACATCTAATCTCGTATTAAATAACAGAGGCATAGACGAAATTGTCGGATAATGCGCTTTGTAAGGATATTGCAT
>CBFGJQ010000275.1:0-2408 GCA_965649095.1 Caldifarciminota bacterium
TGTTTCAGTACGTTGAAATAGAGGTGCGAGTGATTCAAATTCTCTAATAACATTCTCAAGGTGCATATTATTGGTATTTAGAAAGTGTGTCAACTCTTTTACCCTCAAGGCAAATTTGTTGATATCGTTTCGATATGCCCTTAATGTATTATCCATGGCTTAATCCGGTGCCCCTTATAAAAAGATTGATATAGCGGCGAAGGGATTCGAACCCCTGACACAGAGATTATGATTCTCCTGCTCTGCCAACTGAGCTACGCCGCCAAATAAAAATTTTTCCTTTACCTGAACATAATCAGGGGCGAAAGCCCCTGAAACCCCAACCCTCACCCTCTCCCTTGAAAAGGGAGAGGATACACTTGAGGGTTCCCTTAGAATTATTGAAATTCCTATTACTTTGAAATCCCTTATTAAGGTATTATATCCGAAATAACTTCTTTGTCAACTATGATGGAGAGGAATAGAAAGTTCATATCCAAAGGTTCAATGGACAATAAGACTGAAACCCACCCCGGCAATTATCAAAAATATCGGGTCAATTCTCTTAGAGAGAAAGATTAAAATCAAAAGAGAGAAAATCCCGAAGATGGTATATGGGAGACAAGACCAGTTTATTGGAATAAAGAGAATTCCAGTTGATAGAAGAATTGCAACCACCGCCGATTTTATACCGGCAAAGAAAGATTTAACATATTGATTATCTTCAACTTTCTTATAGATTCGCACCAGAAGCAAAAGCATTAAAAAAGAAGGCAAAAATATCCCGACGGTTGATACAATTGCGCCGAGGATACCCTGAACCTTGAAACCAACAAATGTAGCAGTGATTGCCACAGGACCGGGGGTAATCTGACCAAGGGCAAAGCCATCAAGAAATTCCCTGTCCGTCAACCAATTTCTATAGATACAGACCTCATTTTGAATAAATGGTATTGCCGCATATCCACCGCCGAAAATCACGGCGCCGGTCTTAAAGAATATCCAGAATAGTTCAAGAAGTTTTTTTATATCAAATAGTAAAATCGGCACAACCGTGAATAATTTCGGCGCCTTTAAATGTTCAAGGACAATACTGAGACCACCGGCAAGAAGCACGGTTAACACCGGGTCAAATCTTATAAGAAATAAGACCAGCGCAAGTCCAAATCCAAGCATCCCTTTGCGGCCTTTTATCAGAACCCTGCCCATATCAAAACTCGCCCATAGAATTATTGCGGTCATCACTGCCCCAATGCCCTTAAAGATCTGACTGATTGCCGGGAGACTATGAAAGGCGAGATAGAGGTAAGAAAGAATCAACATCAAAATAAAAGAGGGCAGAAGCAGAGAAACACCAGCCACAATCGCCCCCCTTATCCCCCGCAGATGGTAACCAATATACTCACAGTAGTTGGGCACAAATGGCCCGGGTAGCATCTGACCGATTGCCACCGCGGTTGCCAACTCCTCGTCAGAGATTAATTTCTGTTTCCTGACACATTCCGCACGCAATATCGCCAGCATCCCTGCCCCACCACCAAAACCGAAGAGTCCAACCTTTAAGAATGGCCTTGCCAATTGGGGCAGGGAGATCATAGATTCATACTACCGGTCCTGTAGCCCTCTAAATCAAGGGTTATATATCGGTAGCCCAATCTTTTTAGATAGCTTATGATTCGCCTTTTATTCGCCAATATTATCCCCAATTCAGACCCCAAAACCTCAATTCGGGCAATGGGAAAATGGTCGCGGACCCGAACCTGGGTAATTTTGACCCTTTTAAGATAATCCTCGGCCTTAGAGATTCTTACCAGGATCTCTCTTTCAATCCTCTGCCCATAAGGGATTCTTGAGGCAAGGCAGGCCATTGATGGTTTGTTCCAGTTTGGTAGTTTAAATCTTTTAGCAAGCATCCTTATCTCTTCTTTCTCCAATCCCACCCTTATCAAGGGGGAATCAACGTCCGCTTCTTTTGCGGCACATAGCCCGGGACGGAAATCATTCAAGTCGGTCTTATTGCTTGCCTCAACAACCTTGTAGCCATATTCGCGGGCGATTTTCTTCAAATTCTTAAACAATTCAATCTTGCAATAGTAACAACGGTTCCTTCCATTTTCAACAAAATTTTCACTCTTTAGTTCATCGGAATGGATGATTAAGTGCCTTGCCCTCAATAATCGGGCAATCTTTTTTGCCTCCCGTAATTCTCTTTTTGAATAGAGCGGCGAATCCGCAGTGACGGCAACAACCTTATCTTTAAGCACATCAATGGCGACCTTTAAAAGGAGTGTGGAATCTACTCCCCCCGAAAATGCAACAACCACGCCCGGATACTTCTTTAAGATATCTTTAAGTCTCTCAACTTTTTTATACTTATTTACTTCAGATATGGCAAAAACTCCCTGCTTGTTGGCGGATTCTTGACCCAG
>CBFGJQ010000276.1:0-11585 GCA_965649095.1 Caldifarciminota bacterium
GTATTGGAATTTGAAAAATTCCTATACAACAAGATATTCAGGAACGGTGGTGCGAGATTGGGCCTCTGCACAAAACAAATGTTTGCTATATAGCGGGGGTTTTCAGGGGGTATCCCCCTGAATATCTTGTTTACAACTTCCTACGTTCCCCTTTTGTAAGGGGTAAGTTTTCCCCCAAACAATCTTCTCATTGCCTAAAAGGTGAGAAAAAAATCTATAGCGTCCAACTTCAGTTGGACGAAGAATTTATCCGTCCCGATGAATCTGGACGCTACATTTTTGGAAAAAGGTAAGAGGCTGTGTCGCAATTCAAAAATTTGTCAGTTTGTAGCGGTTTGACCCATGATTTACATCAGGGCAAGTTTTTCAAACCCTATCAAATTTCATTACTTTTTAATTCCTCTGTCGCATAAACCTGTCCTGACGACAGGTCAGGATGCGACCGCCCCAAGGGTTATGATACAGCCTCGAAATGATTTTGTTCAATTCTTGAGATTAGGAATTTTTGAAATTCCTATACAAGAACATATGATCAGGGGCTTTAGCCCCTGAAACCCCAACCCTCACCCTCCCCTCTCCCTTGAAAAGGGAGAGGATACACTTGAAGGTTCCATTAGAATTTTTGAAATTCCTATTACCTAAGGTATATTGATTCCTTTCTTTCGTAAGATTTTTTTAATCTCGGGGCAGAGATTCTTTTCAAATCCTAAATATTCAGGTGGAATAACTCCATAACTGGGATACTTCTTTATAACCTCGATTATTGCGGCCCCGGTATATGCGGTCATCCTTGCCATTGAGGTAATCTTTTTCTTTTTATCATATCGGTCAAGAATAAGATAGCGCCTCCTTTGTTTACCGGCCGTTGTCTTAATAATCAGAATTGAGATATCCATCTCATCCCCTCTGCTTAAAAGATTCTTTAAGAACTCAATAGTGAAATCCTTTACTTTTATCCTGTTACCATTCAATCCCACAACCTCTTCCGAAAAGAGTTTGCAATCAATGAGACTTTTGAATAATTCCGCATGACCGGGATAGCGAATGGTCTTCTCTTCCATATCCATTGTCCCCTTTATTGTCTTAAGGAGGGTGCGCAGACCATCGGTATAGAAACACTCCAGTCTTCCCACCCCGGCTAGACTAAACTCTTCAATTCCACTCAAGGGGGGAACCGTTATAACCTTGTAATTTTTTACAATCCTTGCCGGCCTTGTGTATTCTTCAACCAAATCGGCAGGTGACCAGGTTATACGATAGTTGAATGGCGGAACTGGATTTTGTGGTATTCCGCCCACCATTATCTTAAGTGTATCAATCTTCCCCAATTCTCGGTAGCACTCACCAATAAGAATGTTGCTCAATCCCGGGGCGAATCCGGCATCAACGACGATACGAACCTTCAATCTCTTTGCGATACGATCAAGAGTGAATGGATCTTCAGGGAGATAGGACATATCAACCATATTCCTCTTTGCCCTAAGGGCACACTCAATTGAATAAAATCCCAATGGAGAAGGGAGTGTCCCGAGCACAATATCAAAATTTTTTAGAAGAGTGCAAAACCTTCTCTTTTCAGTTACATCAAATTCCTTTGCTTTAATTCCGGGCAAACCTTTGAGCCTTTTTAGATTATCTTTATTGATGTCCAGAACCGTGACATTGTGGGCTTGCGCAAGTTCAACCGCGGCAACCATTCCCTGCCTACCACAACCCAGGACACATACATTCATAAATTCCATTATACTCAAATACGGGCAAGAATCAAGCGCTATCTACTGAGACTTAGAAACATCCCCCTGACCTATGCCAGGCGGACTTGTGCGGTTATGAGACCGCAAGGGGTGTCGGTCCAGAGGTTATAAATTTCCGGATTGAAAGCCGCAATCCTGGACTGGTGGGATTGGAATTATCCCCTCCGGCCTGGATTGGAGAATAGTGGAACCGGATGAAACGAAATCACTTGCTGAAAATTTAGGATACGAGTTTAAATCCGCCTGGAAAGGGATTGGTGGGGAAGTAAGCCTCTACAGGATGCTCGCATTACGATCGGCTATTTCTATGACTCTGAAGGCGGACGAAAGGGAATTACATACGGTAATAGCATCAAACTTCACAGATTAGAGTTGGATATTGGGATAGATGAGAAAATCTACGAATTCCCCACCCGCAATCGCAAGATTTCATTAAGCTATATCTTCTGATACCCTTTTATTGAATTATTATCTCTACTTTTGAATATTTCGGTGCTAAACCAGGAATGAAACGGGGTGTTGTCTTGATTGCCTTTTCCGGCAGGACTGTCCTCTTTACAATCTCATTCATCAATACCTCACCCCTTGCCTTTGCCAGTGTCTCATTTTCTGAATAGGAATATACTACAACCTCTTTTTTAAACCGCTCTTTGATAATATTGCTGATCTCATCAATATAGCCATTTGCCTCGGAGCCCAGGACGGAAGTGTTGCCCTCAAATAAGGCACCGCACGATAAGGCAACGACCTTGCTTCCCTTCTCCTCATAGACAATTCCATTGAATTTATAAGAGCGACCGGTAATCCGGGTTGGATTTCCAAGGGCATCAAATGCGGTAAAGACATAATTATAGACCTCACCCATATTACACATCTCACCACGGTCAGTTCTGCCATCCCAGGAGATGGTGGGGGGTGGTAGTCCCCGCTGGGAATATTTCCTGACGACCTCACCGCGGGCATCGGTGATAACCAGTTCCCAGGAGGAGACTGTCTTTTCAAACTTAGGGATAAAAAGGGCGATGCTACCATACATCAGGCTGCTGACAAGCGGGACCCTGAGGTATTCGCTATGAAGATAAAGGATTGGTGTATTGAGGGCATCAATTGTGCCATATAATTTTTCATCAAAGATATAACGTTCCTGCGCGATTATTGAATCCAGCGGGGCAAAACCATTGATAGGGGGTGAGAGATAGATTTTTTGCTCGGTTATCTTCATCTTCAATTCTCCCTTTATCACCTCTTCACCAATCTCATGTTCACCCTTCTTTGCCTCCTGGGTAAGTAAGAAGAAGATTAAAAATAGATTCATAATCTTCTCCTCAGCCAAGAACAAACTTGAATGTAATAATCCCCCATTGAACCTCCTGAACCACATCCTTTGGGAGCGGTGCAAAGAGCCATCTCTTGACACTATTTACTACCGTCTGGTCAAGGTCGGGATAGCCAGAGGATATCTCAATTCTGATATTCTCCCTCACACTGCCATCAGGATTTACATCTACCCTTATCTTCACCACCCCGGATATCCCCCTCTGGAGACACCAGGCCGGATACTGCGGGAGGAATTTTTTCAGAATTTCGCGATTGGCAATTGGTCCCGCCAGGGAGATGCTCGTCCCCTTTGTCTCTACCTTCAGTTTCTCCTCAACCTTTGCCTCAACCTGTTTACCAATCTGAGAGGTCGGGGTTGAAGGGGGTGGCCTCTTTTCAATCTTAATCGTGGGTGCCTGTGCCTGACGGCCTATACCACCAATCTGCCCTATCCCAACTCCACCTTCGCCACCTGCCCCCCGCGGCAGATTCTTTGCCAGAGAAATTGGCTTTTCCGCCAGAATCTCTTCGGTTGATTTCATCGTGCCATTCTTTACGCTCCCTATCTTTATTACTTCTCCCACCCCCTCGCTTGGTGCATATCGGTCAAGGTCAATCTTTGCCTGACTCTTGTCAAGTTTTACATTCAAATCGATCGCCGGCGTGACAATATCGCCCCCGCCATAAGTTCCTGTTGCAGGGGCCGGTGTCTCGGTTACCTCACCCCAGATCGAACCCTTTGAAACAACCTTAGCAACCTCAGGTCTATAGGATTGGTCAAGGAAGGTCACCTCTTTTATATCCTCATAACTTCCCAAGGAGGCAGAACCACCCTTAGAGAAGAGCAAGAATATGAGGATATGCACAACAATTGATATAGCAAGGCCAAGGTCAAGTCTTTTATCCTTAAACATCATTCACCCTTTGGTTTCTTTGTTGCACAGGCAATGCGCTTTGCCCCGGCCCTTTTAATCTTGGCAAGGATTTCCAGGACATCACAGTGGAGCACGCTCTTATCTGCCCTTATTACAAAGAGTTGATAGGGGTCCTTATTTACTGCCTCCGCGACGAGGCCCTCAAGGTTTTCGGGGGCAATTGGCTGATCATTCACAAATAGCCGATTATCCGCAGTAAATGTAATCGTAAAATTTTCCTCGGTCTTCGCCTCAGCAGTATGGGCGCGGGGTACATCAACCGGTGTGTTGGTGTGGGTCATCGTCATCGGTGCAAGAACCATCATCATCAATACGACCATCAAGGCAATCGCCGCCATTGGTAGAATATCTACATTTTCCATCCTCTTCATCTTCTACTCCTCAATAAGGCAAGTTCTCCCGCCCCCTTCTGTTTTGCCAGATCAAGGATTTGGATAACCCTTTCATAGGTTACTAAAGAATCGGTTGAGACAATCACCCTTCTTTCTAAACTGCGGGCAAGGAGCTGGGGAAGGAGTTCCTCCAACCTTTCATAACTCACCAATTCCTCGTTTAATAGTATTCCACCATCGTCTAAGAGATGAATATTCACCTTTATATCACTCACCTCGGTTGCGCCACCCGCGGCAACCCCAGGTGCATTTACAAATATTCCCGATTCAAAGAAGAGAGGGATTGCCACGATGAAGCCGATTACCAGGGAGAGTGCTATGTCAACCAGGGAGTTGAGAATCAAACCCTGTGGCTCTGGTCCAAACTGTAAGCGCCTCTTCCTTCTCATCTTAAAATTTCCAGGTTGTATCCTCTACCGGTGGCCGGGGAGCCGGCCTTTGTGTAACTACTGGCTCAGGATTTTCCTGCCCTGGCTTCTTCTTCAAATTCTCCAAAACGACGATTACCTTATCGGTCACCCCATCAAGACTCATTGCCAGCTCGTTGCTCTTTTTTGTGTAATAGTTGTAAAAGAATAGGGTTGGGATACCGATGAAAAGTCCGAATGCAGTGGTCAAGAGCGCCTCGGCAATGCCAGCCGAAATCACGGCCGGACCACCCGAGCCGGTGATAGCAATATTGTGGAATGCCCGGATGAGCCCCGTAACCGTGCCCAGAAGCCCCAGGAGGGTCGCCGCATTCGCCAGCGTCCCCATGCCACCCAGATAACGGTCAAATTTCAACTTCTCTTCAATGACATAACTTGATAAGACCTCATACAGACTATCCGCATCAAGGTGGGAATTCTGGATGGCAACTGCAAACAGCCCAAAGAGAGGATCCTTCTTCTGGTTGGCATAGGCAAGGGCACCATTTATACCCTGACTCCTGAGGACCTGACTGAACCGCAAGAAGCCAGTTCGGGGATCAAAGCTGTGCCTTACAAAATATAAGAATCGCTCTATTATCAAGGCAAGGGCAATTATTGAACAGACCAGGAGAATAACCATTACAATACTGCCCTTGAATATCTCAATCAATGGTTGACCAAGTATCATTCTTTAACCTCCTTTTTATTTTTTTCACCTCTTCCCTTTAAACTATCCTGCACCACTTCAGTCTTGGTTGCTTCAACCTCTGAAGATGGTGTTGAGCCCGGCTCGCCAAGATACTTCTTGCAGACATCAATATTATGCCGGGCATTGCTTAAGTATTGAGAGTTGGGGAATGAATCCGTAACAACCTGAAAATTCTTCAATGCCTTACCATAATCCTTTAAATTGAAATAGGAAGTTCCTAAATTGAAATATACCGCATCCCGCTCTTTACCCTTCGGGAAATAAGTCAGGTATCGTTCATACAACTCGGTTGACTTATTCCAGTCTTCTATATTCACCGCACACTCCGCGGCAAGGAGCAGGGCGTCCGGGGCATAGGAAGAAGATGGGAAGTTTACAACCACCTTTACAAACTCATCCATCGCCCGGGCATAATTTTTATCATCAAAGAATTTACTTGCAATCTGGTATTGACCATCAGCCGCAAGTTCACTCTGGGGGAATCGCTCAACAAAATACTGCATCGCCTCGGTGGATTCAAGCCCCTTTTGATAATAACACATCTCCATACCCTTTCTCGCGGCGGTTGCCTCCTCGGCGGTTGGGAACAGATCAAGAAATTTCTGGAATTCCCTTATGGATTCATCATAACTCTTTTGATTGTAATAACTCTGGGCAAGGGCAAGCTGTGAAGAGCGGGCATATTCATCTCCAGGATGATTTTCAACAACCCAGCGGAAGAGGCTGCGTGCCTTCTCATACTCTAATGCCTTAAAATATGTGTCACCGGCGCGGAAACCAGCCTCGGCCGACCGCTTGGCGGTTGGGAAATTTTCAATCAGTTTTTCCCACGATTCTATGGCATTGGCATAATATTCAAGGTTGTAGTAAGACATTCCCGCATAGAATAGGGCAGGGATTGCCGCCCTTTCATCCTTGGGGAAGGTATTGTATAATGCCTCAAATGTCTCCCTTGATTTCATATATTCCTGCTGGTTATACTGGGTAAAGCCAAGTCCCAGATAGATTGCCATTACTAAAGAGGAATCTTCATAAGGAACCTTGCTCATACTTTCAAAAATTTCATACGCCTCCCGCTGGCGGTCCTGATTATAGAGGGCATAGGCAAGGCCCAACTTGGCATAGGGGTTTACCTCTAAACCAAAATATTCCTTAAAGGCAAGGAGATAGGCCTTTTCTGCCTCGGTAAAGTTGTTGGTATAATAGTAAGCCTCAGCCAGGAGGTATAAGGTTCTGCCCCTCCATTCACTCTTCTCATCCGGATAGTCTTTGAGATATTTACTCCCGAATGTCACTGCCCGGTTGAAGTCTTTTATATTGTTTAACGAATATAAAAACATACTTGCGGCCGGTTCGCGTAGTGATGAATTGGGATACCTTGATAATAGTGCTTCAAAAAATCTCGCTGCATTTATATAATCCATTTTTTGAAAATAGATCATCCCGGTGAGATATTCACCGACGCTGGCAAGTTCACCCGTAGAGAACATTGTGGCAAGTTGGGCGGAGGAGGTCAATGCCTGAAGGGTATCTCCAGAGGCAAGGAGGGCCCGGGTGAGCTGTAAATTGGCATAAACTGAAATCTGGGTATTGGGATAGTTTGCCCGCACCTTCTGAAATGAGCTCACCGCCCCCATACCATCACCTAAATTCATCCGACAGATACCCAGGAAATATCCGGCATGGGCGGCAAGGAGATTGTCAGAGTGTTTGGTGAGGGGGATGAGGTGCTCTGAGGCGGCCGCATAGTCTCCATAGTGAATCAGTGATGCCGCATAGAAAAAATGGGCATAATCTATGAGCGGAGATTTTGGATAGTGTAAAATAAAGTCATTAAACTTCACCTTTGCCCCATCAAAGTCCTTATTAAAGAATAGTGCCTCAGCCCGGGCGAATTCAGCAAGGGTGGCAATAGGGGTATTGGGTGCCTGGTCAATAATCTCCTTAAAGACCGTGATTGCCGCAAGGGGACTGCCCAATCGGGCAAGTGCCTTTCCTAAATAGAATTTTGCCTCCAGAAGGTTTAAACCCGATAACTTCTCCTCTGCCTCGGTGTAATCACCGCGGAAGTAATAGAGGACACCCAGGGCAAAATTTGCCCGCTCCTCCTGTTGATATGCAGGATTCTTTAATAGTTTTTGCAAAACTGCCTCTGCCTCTTTAAAATTATTCTGGAGTATGTCTATCAAACCAATTGCATAAAGGCACTCTGGCTCCAGATAGGG
The DNA here is from genome assembly GCA_965649095.1 of Caldifarciminota bacterium. GTDB lineage: Bacteria > Hydrothermota > Tepidihabitantia > SM23-42 > JAOAFX01 > JBDRWI01. Next base: position 7,743 of record CBFGJQ010000276.1, read on the forward strand.
AAGTTGTCTTCTTGAAATGATATTCTCAAAATTTGACTTAGCATTCTCATACTCTTTCAGGTTGAAATAACACTCGGCGACCCGGAATCTTATCTCATCTTCAAACTCCGAACCCTTATATCTACTTAAAAGCGCACTGAAATACTGAAGTGCCTCTTTATAGTCTTCCTGGAGGAAGAGTCGGTGGGCAATTTCATAATCAGTGACGAGTTGATTGTAGTCCAGGGTAATTAAAAGAAGTATTATACCCATATCCTATCTACTCCTGAGGAATGAATTCAATCTCACCGGTCGGACCAAGGGTAACCACATTGACAAGGAAATCAGAGAAGGAGATAGTCTCGCCACTTCTGTCAATGATAACAATCTCGTAATAATATCTACCGTCCGCAACCCTCCTTCCCACATCATCAAGTCCATCCCAGGAGAGTCTCAAGGGTGGTGCATCCCAGCCGGAGTAGGTTCTTACCACTTCCCCGAACCTATTCTTTATTAATAACTGCCAGCGCTGGACTTCGCCTTTAGTGGAATAATGTAAATCAAGCCAGGCAACATTCTCCTTACGCCCCGGGGTTGGAGAAAATTGTTTGGGGGCGGCACTGACCCAGGTTCTAAAGCCACCGAACTCCACCGCTACACCAATCCGATGCCGGACTGGAAGCAAGAAATTGGATTTGTAATGCATCTCTATTGCATAGTCAATACCACCCGACATATTCCCAAAGAATTGCCTTATCCCCAGCCCGGCATTCAGGGCATTCTCATCCACACCTGCCCGCAGGGCCAGAATGGGATAGACCGGTGAAAATTCAAAGCCCAGGCGAGGTTTTATTGATGTCCACTCAAAGATATCCTTAATAATATCTCCAACTATTACCGCCCTCCCCTGATACAATTTTATTGCCCCTCCGAACCGGAAGGTTATAGGATATTCATCCGTCTCACCACCATCGGTGAATGTTAATTTTGGACCCAAAAGATTCTGCGCGGCAATACCAAATGTATAATTCTGCCTGGGGAAGAGAAATAATCCAATATCCCCCCCGGCTCCAATCGCGGTGTATTGGGCAATTTTGCAATTAACAAATTTTAAATTTATCCCAAGACTAAATGGCTTTGCTACCGGATTGGCATAGGCAAGGATAACACAACTGTGAGCAAAATAGAAAGGCTGGGTGGGAGTCATATCCTCAAGCCTTGAGTCAACATTTTTGGCACGGAAGTGTATAATGTTTACCCCCAGGGTGCCGTATCGGCGTGTGGGAAGGGCATAACCTAAATAACCCAGTTCCTGTCCGTAGAGTTGAATGAATGATGATTTTATATTATGGGAGTATAATTGTGCCAGTCCGGCGGGATTGTAGTATATTGCCTCTTCATCATCAGCAAGTCCGGTGAAGGCCTTGCCCAAGGCAGTGGTTCTCGGACTCATTCCATAATTCAAGAATGCCCCGGGGATTCCACCATCCTGGGCAAAGGTAAAATTGAAAAGTAGGAAGGTGAAGGTATAAAGAATCAAACCTTTAACGATAAACTTTTCACGATTCACGAATCTTACCATATCACACCTACCCTCATTCTCTTTTCCAAGAATATATTTGTATGGGTATAACCCTTTAATAGCACATAATAGACACCGCTTGCCACCCTCTTCTGCTTATCATTTTTGCCATTCCAGGTTAAGACATTTATCCCCGCCCGGGCACCATTCTGACCGGCGGGAATCTCTTCATAATGGACACGATTGCCGAAGGCGTCATAGATTGCGTATATTATATTACAGCTCTCTTCAAGGTAATAGACAAAACGGGTATAGGGTTGATTTATCTTACCGAATGGATTGGGATAGGCAACGATATTACCTTCCATGACTGAAGAGTCAGGAATGATAACATATACTGTCGTCGATTCTGCATAATTATCTGCACTCACCAAAATTGTATCAAGTTCATTGAAGTAGCCACTCCTGATTGTAAATTGGGACTGGCAGACTCCTTGAGAATTTGTCTGAACTGTATCATATTGAGGAATTATATAGCCATTACCGCCAATCACAGAAAAATTTACCCATTTACCTTCAATTGGAGTATTATTTCGGTCGTAAACCGTGACGGTAATATAGGAAATCTCACCAGGTCTGATTGTATCGGGATTGACTGAGATATCAAAATTATTTGCGCGGGCAACGACCTTTATAAAGTTATCGTAACTATAGAAATTATTGTTTAAGTCCCTGGCAATCAGAAACTTCTCCCCACTGGTGGAGAAGTTGGCACTGAATATAACCTCGCCATTTGCGAGAGTATCTGGAGGCGGATTGGAAAATCCAGAAGAACCGGAAATTTGGATTGAATTTCCTGAGATAGCGGTCTTATTCCACATTGAATCGGTTGCATAGACTTTAATTTGAAAATCCTCAAGGACATACTGGTCAGAAGGAACTCCGTATTTACCAGGGGTGGTGGATGTATTTGTTGTGGTATCACCAGGGAGGTGGTCTTCTCCAGGCAAAAGAACGAGTAATCTTGAATAGGAACCGGGATAGATAGAAACAGGAGTTGATGTATCCGATTTAATCGCTGGATTTGTCACATCATTGACAAAGAAACGGTGTGTCCCTGCGGTTCTAAATGCAAAACTTATACCGGTAATCCCTTCAAACAATCGCGCCCCGGTATTTGCGCTGAAACCATCGGATGTGAAACAGTTGATTGAGTCATCCCCGGAAGATATTCTATTACACCAGCGGTCAGTCAAATAGACATTTATATTAAAGTAAGACCCTGCCTGCTGGGGTATCGGTATGCCGGTTTTACCAGTGCCTGTGCCCGGGTAATAATTCTCTCCGGGGAGGATTGTTAAAAGTCTAAACGGGTTATTGGTATTGAAGACAATTTGATTGCTTTCACCGGTGTGAGGTGGAGATGAATAATCATAACACCAGAGAGAATATGTGTCCGCAAGGGTCGCTATAAACCAACCCTGCCAGACCCCGCTGTTGAAGGTAACGGATTTCTGACCGTATTGGGGACCCGGTTGGGTGAATACCAATGCCGGGCCAGTATAGGGATAGTTATTACTATCTGCATCTTGGGCATAGATGGTAATAAAGAATGAATCACCCGCAATCTGAGGTGAAGGGATCGGGACAAATTCAAAATGGTGAAGTTGCCCAATGAGCAAAAGTGCTAAAAGAAAGTTCAATTATACCTCCTTGGTTAAGTCCTCAACCGTTAGAATTAAGTCTAAGGTCTCCGTAATTTCTGGAAATGTCAAGCCAAGACCTCACAGTTCCTTAGCCCAGGGCACAAACTTCATCTCTTTCACTACCCAGACCATATAGGGAGACTCTCTCATATCCCCCTTTTCGTCAAATGCAATCACTCCCAGGGCGCCGTCAAACTTCTCGGTATGGAGCACCTCAGCAATAGGACGTTCCTTTGCCCGACAATATCCATCCAGCAAGATATTTGTAGCATCATAAGCATAGACTGCATACTGGTCAATCTTCTGATACTTCTCTTTATATATTCGTGCAAAATGCTGGGCGGAGCCCAAGTCTTCAACCGAATATCCAAAGGTGATATAGACACCTTCCGCACCGACACCTGCATTCTTTAAGAAATTTTCCGTTGCCAGACCATCTGCCCCAAAGAAGCTGCTGGTTATCTTCGCCTCGCGCAGCTGCCTTATCATCCTCGCCCCTTCCGGGTCATAACCGGCAAAATAGACTACCGAAGGATTCGTCGCCTTTATCTCCTGTATTACCTCCGTAAAGAGGGTATCACCTTGGTTTATTCCCTTTTCTCCTTTTATTGAAACCTTATCTCTGATGCATTCCTT
>CBFGJQ010000277.1:0-2407 GCA_965649095.1 Caldifarciminota bacterium
TCCTGTTCTATTGAATCAAGTTCAAAATTTTCTTCAGTTATCTCAAGTGTGTCCTTTAATATGAATTCTGTTTCCTGTGGTAAGCCTAAAAGTATTTTAAACCCTTCACGGGCAATCTTCAAGCCATTCTCTGCTTCAACGAGTTTTGGTTTTATATTTGCCACCTGGACCTGGGAGCGGAGTAAGTCAAACTGTGAAACAAGTCCTGCTTCATATCTTTTTCTCACTGCCTCCTCATGCCTCTTCAACTGCTCCATACTCTCCTTTGTCAATTCTACCATCTTTTCCAGAACGAGCAATCCATAGTATGATTTGATAACCGAACATCGCACCTCCTGCCTTTTTCTGATTAACTTCAATTCTGATATATCGCGATTGATTCCTGCAATGCGATAGGCGTCGTATATCTTACCCCAGGCGAATAAGACCTGCTGTAAGGAAACTTGAAGATTATAATTCTCATGCTGTCCCATAGGAATTGCGATTGAATCCATCTGGAATATGGGCAGGTCGCTCAAATATGCATAATAACCGGTTGCTGTAATGGTAGGATAGAATGCCGAACGGGCAATGCCTACATCGGCGCTTGATTTATCTAAATCAATAACCATCTGTCTTATCTCTGCATTGTTGTTGTAGGCAAACTCAATTGCCTCATTCAATGTCAATGCAACGGTATCACTGTTCCCAATCAAGTAAAGTCCAAATAAAGTAAGGAGCATCATACCTCCCATATTGTAAATTCTAAATCCCAATCGCCAAATTCCAAACAATATTTAATTTCTAACAAGATACATCAGGGGAGAACCCCTGAAACCCCCAGAGGTGCTCCATCCTGCAGTTATGCACCTTCCATCATCGGCTATCGTCCATCCCTGATGTATCTTGTCCATCTTTTTTTTCTGTAATGAAAAATTTCATTATATTGTATAGGAATTTTTCAAATTCCTATACAATAAAAAAGACGAATTTGAGGTCATAGTAGAAAGAATTTTAAGCCTAAGCCTTTTACAAAGAATTTCTCGTCTTTGTCAAAGTAGCCATATTTATAGATATTGGAACTTGTCAGATAATGGTATTGGAGATGGGAGAATATTGCAAGGTTATTCAATGGTTTTATCTGTAACTCCAGCCCGCCTGTAAAACCAAAGTCTTTTTCATCCATCTTCTCACCCGTGGGCAGGGTGATAACTTCACCATTGAACAATCCCTGCCATAGGTATAAGCCAAAGCCTGTTTCTAAATTGAGTTGTAGCACGGCAGTCTTTAAAAAGGGCAGAAGGTTATAATTGAATCTTAAGGTTAAAGGAATATATTTGCGGGTAAAGGTGCCAAATACGGTTGAACTGTCATAATTCAGGGACGCCCCACTAATCTTTATTCCAAGTTTCGGTATGATATTTATTATACCCACCTCCACGCCAAACTGCCGGATTTCTTTACTATCCTCATCATCCTGAAATAGTTGATATGATGAATACGAGGCACCTATGAAGACCTGACGGCTGTCTATTTTGGGATTAAAAAAACCGCATAGCAATGTCGGGATGAATATCAAATGTCGGGCAGGCATCACGACCTCCTTTTTTTATCTAATAATCCATCAAAAAACAGGTCAAGGATTTCACTACCACATTTAATCTTCTCAGGAAGAAAGAGGTTTACCAAAAAGGGTGTTCTTACAATATTAAGAAAACTTATTGCGGCAACCCGGGGATTTATATTATGGAACTCACCATTTCTAATACCCTCTTCTATTATTCTGGCGACTGAAGAGATTATTTGGGTAATAATCGGGAAGACCCTCGGTTTTATCTCCTTCATTATCTTCAACGCCTGATTGATATTCTCCATTGAAATCATAGGGAATAACTGATGGAATTCAACCGAATGGCTCAACCAGTTCTCGGCAATCTGGCGCAATTTCTGGGTGCTATTCATCTTTTCTTTATTTATGGCAGTTAAGTCGGCAAGGGCAGAATTTAGTTGACTTTCAATGACTCCAATGTAGATATCGGACTTATCCCTGAAATATAGATAGATAGTCCCTTTAGCAATCCTTGCTGAGCGGGCAATATCATCAACGGTTGTCTGGAAAAAACCCTTGCGCGCAAAGATATTTAGTGCAATTTCCAGAATCCTTTTACGCGTATCTTTTTTCATAACCATTTTTGACTCCTTATTTGTTAAAAAAGTTTATTATGACTGACCAGTCAGTCATTATAAATAAAAAATGAATTCTGTCAAGGGAAGAAATTTTTTGTCCTTATTTGATTCTTGATTTTTAGAAATGATTATATAAAATAGGTTGTTCGCAATTGGCAGATTTTTGTTCAGGTAATAGGAATTTCAAAAATTCTAATGGAACCCTCAAGTGTATCCTCTCCCTTTTCAAGGGAGAGGGGAG
>CBFGJQ010000278.1:0-2381 GCA_965649095.1 Caldifarciminota bacterium
TAGGGGCAGTGAATGTCTTATTGATTTATCTTTTAGCAAAACGGTATTTTAATAACAGGATTGCCCTGCTCGCCGGGATAATTGCCATCTTCTATCCGATGTTTTTATTCTTTGATTCCGAGATACTGATACCAACCTTTTTAATCTCCCTCACACTTCTTGGCTTCTACCTCATTGATACAAAAAATATCCTACAACTCTTTTTTGCTGGTATTATCTTTGGCCTTTCCGCAATTACAAATCAGAATATGCTCATCTTTATTATCTCTTTTCCCCTTAATCTTTTAATAAAATGTAAAAAGATTGTATTTAAATTTCTTGTCGCATTCTGGATTGGTTCTCTATTGGTAATTCTATCCATTACGATCAGAAATATTATCGTTATTAAAGAGCCAATCTTGATCTCCTGGCAGGGTGGGATAAATTTCTACATTGGAAATAACCCCAATTCCGACGGGATAACTGGAATCCCGCCTACCGCAGATACAATCAAGAAAGACTGGTTTAGTGCCTATCTTGAATTACGCAAAGGGATTGAGAAAGAATTGGGTCATTCGGTCTCCTATTCAGAGTTTGACCGAATATGCTACAAAATGGGTCTTGAATTTATGGTGAAGAATCCATTGAAGGCAATTGCTCTCTTTATTAAAAAGTTTTATCTCTTCTTTGGTGGTTTTGAAATCTCATCAGAAAGGGACATATATTTTACCGCACGCTATAGTTTCTTAAAATTCATTCTTTTTAAATTTCCATTTATTCAATTTCCTTTCGGCCTTTTATTCCCCTTGAGTCTGGTTGGTCTATACTATGCACGAAGGAGATGGCGCGAACTTTTCCATTTCATCCTCTTTTTGTTGCTCTATTCATTCTCTTATATCATATTCTTTGTTAATGCCCGCTATCGGATGGCGATAATTCCAATTTTGATTATCTTCAGTGGCTATGGCATTTTTTCTTTTTTTAAAAAACGAAAGGAGAAGAAATTATCCACGGCATTAATTATATTCTTGGCCACATATCTCATCTCCAATGCAAATTTATACCGGATTACAGACCCAAATCTCTACCTGACAAAATTTCAACTCGCACAGGTCCGCTTTTCCCAGGGGAGATATGAGATGGCATTAAAAGAGATAGCATCTTCAATATCAAGCAACCCACATTTTGCCGATGCCCATAATCTTAAAGGTTTGACATTAAAAAAGTTAGGCCGCCTTGATGAGGCAGAGAAGGAGTTCCATATTGCAACAGAGATTAACAACCGTTTTGCGGATGCCTATATAAATCTCGGCAATATCTACATTACAAGAGGTGATCTGGATAAGGCTGAAGCCTATTATCTAAAGGCAGTCAGGGCAGATTCATCTTCTGCTGTCGGTTTTAATAATTTGGGAAATGTCTATTTCCAGAAGGGTCACTACTATGAGGCATTGAAATACTATTCCCAGGCATTACAGAGAAATTCTGAGTATACATCACCCCTTTATCACTCAGGGTTGATATATTATAAACTTGGTGAGGTAACAAGGGCAGAGTCCTTGTGGAATGAGGTATTGAGAATTGACCCTGGACATCAGGGTGCCCGAAGGGCACTGGGGTTGATTCCCCAAAGATAGCATTGAAGTTTTTTGATATGTCTACCCCCATCCGATACGAACCATGAACATTGCCCGGCCGTAAACGAGCACTCAATAATTCCCCCGTCTTGCCATCAAAAAATAATAATGGATAATACATATGAATAATCCGGGTTAAGCCTTTTCATAAATGATACAGTAATCTTTCTTGCCGATAATGGAGATGGTGCATACTCGTGATTCACCAAGCACTATCAACTATGCACCAGAGGGAGTAGCCAGTATCAAGATATTTGATGTCAGTGGTCGTTTGGTGGGGTCTTTTTCACTGGCTACTGACTACTGCCTACCGAATACTCTTATCTGGGATGGTTCTGATGCTCCGGGCCGCAAACTCCCCGGCGGAGTCTATTTTGTGCGCCTGGAGGCGGGGAACTTTAATCAGATTACCTTGCCAAATTAAAATTTTTGCATATAATAATATGATTAAAAAATTTAAAGAATGCCCATCCTGTGGGGAGAGGATGGTGATAAGTGAATTGAGGTGCCCTAAATGTGATTTGAGGGTAAAAAAGGAATTTCACCCTTGCGAATTCTGTCAGCTTCCTGAAGAGGATTATGAGTTCTTAAAGGTCTTTTTGAGAACTGAGGGTAAGATAACTGATATGGAAAGGATTCTAAATGTCTCATATCCGACGATTAAGGCAAGGTTGAAGTCTCTATTAAAGAGTCTCAATCTGTCGCCAATTGAAGAGCCGATTGACCCAATTGAGGCAATTGCCCAGGGGAAACTCTCAGTAGATG
>CBFGJQ010000279.1:0-2371 GCA_965649095.1 Caldifarciminota bacterium
CAGATTGACAGGATTATTGAAATGTTAAATCAAAAGAATTCTATTTCGGTCTGGGGATTTTGTGGCTCGGCACTTTCCCTGTTTATCTGGGAGTTATCAAGGCGAATCACCCCAATCTTTTATATTACCACTAAGGAGAATATTGACCGCTATGCCAATGAGATCTTAGAATTGGAGTCAGCAACAAATATTATAGATGAAAATAATCCATTCTTTGAACCATCAAGGATAGTGATTATAAGTGAGGATTTCTTGGAGAAGAGAATCTGGGTTAAAGAAAGAATAGAACTTATTAAAGGCAATCCCATTGACCGGCAGGAGTTATTATTAAGGCTTGCGGCAAGCGGTATGAATAGCGAGGAGATAGTGGAGGAGGAAGGGGAATATGCCGTAAGGGGCGGCGTGATTGATATCTATCCAGTGCATTGTGAACCAATCCGTATTGAACTTGATGGGGATGTAATCTATTCAATAAGAAAGTTCAATCCCCAGACCCAACGTTCAGTGGAGGTTATCGATGCCTGCACATTAAGCCTTGCCATGCCGGATTCCTCCTGGGACATTAAATCCATCTTGGGAGTAATAATTTCGGAAAGGATGTTAAACCTGGATCTGCCCCAAATTGTCATCAATCCAGAGGCAGCTCTTCGCCTCCGTTTATCGCTACCGAGGAGGTATTTTGGTGACCTCAAGGCATTAAAAGAGGATATTAACCAGGGGGGTTACTCCTATAAATTTTTTCTCCCTTCTCCTAAAAGAGAACGGTTGAATAAGATTCTCGGGATTAGGGAGACATTTTGTATCCCTTTAAAAGAAGGCTTTATTGATGAAGACAGAAAGATTATATTTCTTACCGAATATGAGGTATTTGGCACATTACCACAAAAGAGGATATGCTACAAGGGGTTATTCATTGATGATTTAAAGGGATTAAAGATAGGTGATTATGTTGTGCATAGTGATTATGGAATCGGACAATTTAAGGGCCTTACCCTCCTTGAGGTTGATGGGAAGAAGGTTGAGTGTCTGCGCATTGACTATGCAGAAAATGATAAGATCTATCTGCCGGTAAATAGGGTAAATTGCCTTGAAAGATATATTGGTGCTACCGAGCATAAACCCAAACTTTCAAGGTTGGGAAGCGAAGTCTGGCTCCGGACAAAAAACCGAATAAAGAAGGCGACCGAGCGACTTGCCCTTGAGTTAATAAATCTTTATGCCGTCCGCAAAAAGCTCTCTGGTTTTGCATTCTCCAAGGATTCTATTGAGATGGAAGAACTTGAGGCATCATTCCCATATGAAGAGACACCAGACCAGTTAAAGGCGATAGAGGATGTTAAAAGGGATATGGAATCCCCAATCCCGCAGGAGCGATTGATATGTGGAGATGTTGGATTCGGCAAGACTGAGATTGCCCTGCGCGCCGCATTTAAGGCCGCTCTTGATGGTAAACAGACGATTCTCCTCTGCCCGACAACACTTCTGGCATTTCAGCATTACCGGACATTCAAAGGGAGGCTCGAAAATTTTCCCGTGCGGGTTGAGATGGTTTCAAGATTTAAGACTAATTCGGAACGAAAAGAGATCATCAAAGAATTTAATGAGGGTAAGATTGATATTGTCATTGGCACACACCGTTTACTACAACCTGATGTCATACCAAAAAACCTTGGACTATTAATAATTGATGAAGAGCAGCGATTTGGTGTGCTTCAGAAAGAGAGAATCAAGAGATTGAAGCCGAATATTGATGTCCTTTATCTTTCTGCCACACCAATTCCCCGGACATTATATATGGCACTTAGCGGGATAAAGGACATCTCCAATATCTACACACCACCATTGGGCCGTAAGGAGATAGTGACAAAAGTCATCTATTTTGATGAAGATGAGATTAGAAGGATTATTGAATATGAGATAAAAAGGGGCGGTCAGGTATTCTTCGTCCACAACTCTATCCAGACAATAGAGATTGTTAAAGAGAGGCTGTTGCATATCCTGCCCGATTTAAGAATCTGTGTCATTCATGGCAAGATGAGTGAGAAGATAAGTGAAAAGAGGATGCTGGAATTTATTGAAGGTAAATATGATTTACTACTTGCAACTGCGATCGTTGAATCCGGACTTGATATGCCGCGGGTAAACACAATAATCGTTGACCAGGCACACCGCTTTGGTCTCAGTGATCTACATCAGTTGCGCGGTCGTGTGGGCAGGAAAGATGTTCAGGCCTATGCATATTTTATCATCCCGAGGCAAAAATTAACACCCGAGGCGGAAGAGAGATTGGGTGCCTTGCTCTCTTATACCTCACTGGGTTGTGGTTTCAGACTTGCCATAAGAGATATGGAGATACGCGGGATTGGGAATC
>CBFGJQ010000280.1:0-2365 GCA_965649095.1 Caldifarciminota bacterium
AAATGGTGAATTTAAATTTAAACAGAGTGTTGGTGGGCTTGTTTCTGGACTCAGTGCCTATCTTGATTCCTTAAAGGGTATCTCAGAATTCCATCCGCAATACATCTGGGTTGGCTGGCCTGGTATCAGTATTGAAAATAGCGAAAGTCAGCAAACATTGACTTCGCTGTTATTATCAAAGAGTAATGCCTTTCCCGTTTATGTAAACGAAGGGACTATGGATAAATTTTATCATGGCTTTTGCAATAAATTAATCTGGCCGCTATTTCACTATTTCCCAACCTATGCAATTTACGATGAACAATTCTGGGATTATTACAAAAAGGTTAATCAAATTTTTGCTGATTATGTCTTAAAAATTGCCCAACCCAATGATATAATCTGGATTCATGATTACCATCTGATGTTGCTACCTGAGCTACTAAGAGAAAAATTAACAAATACTTCAATCGGGTTTTTCTTGCATATCCCATTTCCATCTTTTGAGCTCTTTCGGCTCTTACCAGAAGAATGGCGCCATGAAATCCTACTTGGACTTCTTGGGTCAGACTTATTAGGATTTCATACGAATGATTATGCCCAGTATTTTTTAAGGTGTGTGCTGCGAATTTTGGGTTTTGAGAATAGTATGGGTGAAATTACTTACGGTGATAGAATAATAAAAGTTGATACCTTTCCGATGGGTATAGACTTTAAAAGATTCAACAATGCGGTCAATACTCCAAAGGTTGAAAGAGAAAAAACCAAATTTTTAAATGTGCTGGGGAAACACAAAATAATCCTTTCTATCGATCGGCTTGATTACACAAAAGGGATTCCAAATTGTCTTTTCGCTTACAAAATCTTCTTACAGAATAATCCACAATGGCGAAAAAAGGTTATTCTGGTTCTGGTGGTTGTGCCCTCAAGAATAGGCGTTGAACACTATCAACGAATAAAACGACAGATTGATGAATTGGTTGGTGAGATTAATGGCACCTTTGGTTCGGTAGATTGGACACCTATTATATATCAATATAGGTTTATGCCTTTCTATCCTTTGGTAGCATTATACAGTATAAGCGATGTCGCAATGGTTACACCATTTCGGGATGGTATGAATTTAGTCGCCAAGGAGTATCTCGCCTGTCGTCAGGACAGGACTGGTGTTTTGATATTGAGTGAAACAGCCGGTGCTGCTGAAGAGTTGCGGGAGGCGGTAATTGTAAATCCCAATAATCCCAATGAACTTGCGGCAGTTATGAAAAATGCATTGGAAATGGATACAGAAGAACAAAAACGGCGGAATTCTATTATGCAGAATCGGCTATCTCGTTATAATGTCAAAAGATGGGCAGAAGAATTTTTACGCGGATTAAATAGAGTGAAAGAACTTCAACAGAAATATGCAACCTTTTATCTAACATCCGGGATAAAAGAAAAATTGAAAAAAGATTTTAAAAATAGTATTAGGAAATTGGTCTTCCTTGATTATGATGGAACCCTGGTGCCTTTTGCACCAAAACCAGAGCTTGCCATTCCGGATAAGAGGCTTCTTGAGATTTTGAACAATCTTTCAGCCTTTCCAGAAGTAGAATTGATTTTAATCAGCGGCAGGGATAGAAAGAATATCCAGAATTGGTTTGGTTCTCTCAAAATAAATCTTATTGCTGAACACGGTATCTGGTTAAAAGAGAAAGATAAAGATTGGGAATTGCTCAAACCTTTAACAAACAAATGGATTCAAGAAATACGCCCGATGATGGAATTATATGTTGACCGCCTCCCTGGCTCATTTATTGAGGAGAAGGAGTATTCCATTGTCTGGCACTATCGGAATGCAAATCGGGAAAGGGCAGAAAGAATTGCCAAAGAACTCGTTGATAATTTACTCCATTCAACCGCAAACCTTGATTTGCAAATTCTCCAGGGCAGTAAGGTTGTGGAGGTCAGAAGTTCCGGGGTTAATAAGGGGACTGCTGCCCTCGGCTGGCTCTCAAGAAAAAATTTTGATTTTATAATGGCAATTGGTGATGATTGGACTGATGAAGACCTTTTTAAACTCCTTCTTGATTATAACGCTTATACCATTAAAGTAGGAAGACCACAATCCTATGCAAAATACTATGTGCGAAGTTATTTAGATGTGCTTGCGCTCCTTGAGGAGATGATTAAATAATATTATGCCATCCCCATTCTATTTCAAGACGAGTTTACGTCTTATTCACCTTTTAGGAATCAAGGCAAAAAATCTTCAAGAACTATTGAATGGAATAGAGACTGTGCCCCTGTCTTCAATATACTACCACACACACCGGCTTTTGCACCAACAACTTGTGCTATATCCTGAACCACCCAACGATTTTGCTTACTGGATCAACCAGAG
>CBFGJQ010000281.1:0-2349 GCA_965649095.1 Caldifarciminota bacterium
CATAGAAGTAAAGCCCGATTTCGCTTACTCTTTAAATATTTTTTGGTGGTTTTCCAGAAGTTGTCTTGGCGTGTGAGGAATTGAGAGCCCCAATTTTAAAAAATTATCACGACCTTATTATATACCGCGACCTTGTAGAAAGATTTTCAATACGGAATATTCAACTTTTAAAGGATATAATCAAATTTTTAATTACAAATGTTGCCAATACCTTTTCCATAAATGCCTATTATCATAGCCTATTACCACACTATCACATCTCCCGGGAAACGATTTTAGAATATTTATCTTATTTAGAGGAGATTGAACTGATACAGTTCGTTCCAATTTTTTCCGATTCCCTAAAAGTCCAACAGGTCAACCCTAAAAAGATATATACAATTGATAATGGCTTGAGGAATGCTGTTTCATTCAGGTTTTCTCAAGATGAGGGGAGGTTGGTCGAAAATTTGGTTTTCCAACAATTGGTAAGACTCGGTCTTGATGTTTATTATTGGAAGAAGAAAGGAGAAGTTGACTTTGTGATTGAAGAAAATGGTGAATTGACGGCAATGAATGTCTCTTATGGACGGGTATTGGATAAAAGGGAGATAAACGGATTATTGGAATTTAAGAATACTTATAAAAAGCTCGTGAGAGATTTAATCATAATCACTAATGACTTAGAGAAGAATCAGGATGGAATTAAATATATTCCCTTATGGAAGTGGCTAATAAGTGGTTGGTGAATATCTTATGAAACAAATCGTTCAAAACTATAAAACTGGTGAATTGAAAATTGAAGAGGTGCCAGTGCCGGTTGTTCAGCCCGGAATGGTCCTGGTGCAGAATGCGTTTTCTCTAATCAGTGCCGGAACCGAGCGGTCAAGTGTGGAACTGGCAAGAAAGAATCTTTTACAGAAGGCAAAATCCCGGCCTGAAGATTTGAAAAGGGTTTTGAACCTTGCAAAGAAGCAGGGTATAATACAGGCATATAAGAGTGCAATGGAAAAACTTGAGACACCAATGCCACTCGGTTATTCAAGTGCCGGGATGGTAATTGAAGTTGGGGATGGAGTTAAAAGTATAAATACAGGTGATAAGGTTGCCTGTGCTGGGGCAGGTTATGCAAGTCATAGTGAGATAGTGCTTATTCCTGAAAATCTATGTGCAAAGGTGCCTGAAGGGGTGCCCCTTGACTGGGCTTCATTCACCACCCTCGGTGCAATTGCATTGCAGGGAATTAGACAGGCAGATGTTAGGGTAGGGGAAATTGTGGCGGTTATCGGTCTTGGATTGCTTGGGCAATTGACCGTTCAAATATTAAAGGCATCTGGTTGTCGGGTGATTGGAATGGATATAGACGATGATAAAATAGGACTGGCAAAAAGATTGGGTGCTGATTTTGGATTTGATGTCAAATCTGCAAATCTTGTATCAAGTATCCAGCATCAAACATCAGGAAATGGCGTTGATGCAGTCATAATAACCGCTGCTACGCAAAGCAACGAACCATTTCTAATTGCACCGGAAATTGCCCGTGATCGGGCAAAAATTGTCCTTGTTGGTGTGGCAAAACTTGATTTTCCAAGAGAACCCTATTATAGAAAAGAACTTTCGGTTATTTTATCCCGTTCGTACGGGCCTGGCAGATATGACCCTCAATATGAAGAAAAAGGAATTGACTATCCGATTGGTTATGTCCGCTGGACAGAAAAGAGAAATATGGAAACAATCCTGCAATTGATGGCAGAAAAGAAATTGAACATAGCACCCCTGATAAGCCACAGATTCAAGATTGATGATGCCCAGAAGGCTTATGATTTGATTTTAGGCAGAACAAAAGAGAAATTCCTTGGTGTCCTTTTTGAATATGGTGCCTCAAAGGAATATATAACAAAAATTTTAATTGAACCGCAAAAATATCCTGAATCAAGTGTCTCGCATCCTGCATCATCCATATCAGTTGGCTTCATCGGCGCCGGGAACTTTGCCCGAACCTCCTTATTGCCGAATTTAAAAGTAAAGGGAGTTGAACTGATTGGTATCGCAGATATTCAGGGTGCGCTGGCAAAATCTGTTGCTCAGAAATATGGTTTTAAATACTGCACATCTGATTATAAAGAATTATTGAATGATAAAAATATTAATACTGTATTTATCGCTACTCGGCATAATCTTCATGCTCAATTGATAATTGAATCTTTAAAGGCAGGCAAAAATGTCTTCTGCGAAAAGCCTCTCTGTCTTAATGAAGAAGAGCTTAATGAAATCATCAAAATATACAATAATCAAGTATCAGGTATCGGGCATCCTGCATCTATCTTTATGCTCGGCTTCAATCGTCGCTTTGCCCCATTGACAATTCAG
>CBFGJQ010000282.1:0-2343 GCA_965649095.1 Caldifarciminota bacterium
GTGTTACCTTTTTAAAATTCATAACATTCTATTGTATTCAAAATCTTTTGTTTGTCAAGACACGGCTTGGAATGCTGTAATCTGTAAGTTTCCCCCAAAAAAACAATGTTAGAGTTTCTGAAGAACGAGAAAAAAACATCTGTAGCGTCCAACTTCAGTTGGACGAAGAATTTTATTCGTCCAGGACCTGTCCTGAACTTGATTCAGGATAAATCTGGACGCTACAATTTTGGGGAAAGACTAAATGATTTCGGTATGCCAGAAACGAGCAGGCGGTCATCTGACCATATAGCACTCAGAAGTCAATACCGATTGACAATTCTGTCTTTAATGGTGGTTCCAGAGGCGGTTTCTGACGCCAGATTTTTCTATTTGCACCAATTGGCTCTGAATATTTATCCCTTCCCGTGCCATCAATGAAAATGCCAATCGTCTTAATATAATCCCGGAGACTTCCTCTCCTTGCTGTGCTTGCATTTCCCAGGACGATGCCACTATGTGTTTTGTATTCGTCATCACCTGAGAAATCAATAAATAATCCCATACCGTTCGCATTTCCCGCCCCGAGGCTCAAATTCGGTGCGTTATATGTATCATTTCCATCATATTCGAATAAAACGCCTATGGTGAAATCGTGCCCCGCACCCATCGCCATATTCTTAGTCGCATTGTATTTATCGTTTCCTGTTGAATCAATCAATGCACCTACGGCAAAATGTGCGCCTGAACCCTGGACATACCAAACACCACTATATCCATCATTCCCATCATAATCAACCAGGAATCCAAGACCAAACCAGTAACCGCAACCCTGGCCAAATACCCCGCAAGAGTATCTATCGTCTCCTGCTCCATCAACAAGCATTCCAATGCCACCCGCAAGCGAATGACCATCGGTGAAATCTGCCCTTATACCAAAACCAGCGCCCTGCGAAAGGCTGACATTATGCTCTTCACTCTGGGGTGATGGGTATTTTATTGTATCGTCGCGGGCGATGTATATATCATCTCCTGTTTTATCAATTAGCAAACCGCAGCCTTTTACAAAACCAAATCCCTGGCAACCCTGAAATCCTGTATATTTATCATTTCCGGAAATATCTGAGACAACACCGGTTCCAAATAGCCCAGCACCTATACCATATAAATCTGTGATATATTTATCATCGCCGGCAAAATCAAGAATTATTCCCTGACCAAATATTCCTGTTCCCAAACCAAATTTTTCAGCAAGATAAAAATCATCGCCGTCACAATCAATTACAATACCAAAACCTGTTATACCGGTGCCACAGCCGATCTCGGAAGTATATTTATCGTTTCCATGGTAATCTATAATAATAGAGACTGGATATTCTTTATCTGAGACCCCTCCTGACGCGTATGTATCATTGCCACCAAAATCAATGATTAGAAGATAGGGGAGAGGTTTATAAACATCATCATCAATACTACCAAGGATGACCATGCCATATTTTGTTTCAATTTTTGTAGTTTTTATAAATTCCGAATCCCTCATCAAATCAATCGCTGCCTGCAAAACATATGCTAAATCCATAGAGCCGGCGGAAAGTGCCTTGAAGTCAGTCTCTTGGATAAAATTTTCAATATTTGGATTTGATAGTCCATCGGCGGCGGATTCTATTAATTGATTTACTATTTTATCAATTGCTTGTTTTGATAAATTTTTGTTTGCCCTGGCAATCCATTCAATAGAGTTTTTGACTTCCGTGAGGATCAAGAAAAGTCCTATTTTTACCACATCGGGAATTTCCTCAATGAACACACTGTCACTTTCATAAAAATTTCTCAAAAGGTCTACCAGGGTTGTATGCAGGGTATCACCTCTTGGCAAAGTGTTAATCAAAGATTCTTCTGGCCTTTCAATCAATCCTCTTCTTACTCCTTCATCAATTCTTGCCCAGGGGAAATAACTGATTGCCCAGAGGGAGTCAGCATTATTTAAAATTGTGTGTGCCATTGTTCGGACAAATGGATCAATATCCAGTGGATTTTCAATCAAGCGGTCAAATAATTTAGTGCGAAATTTTCCATAACCGTAGAATTCCAGGTCTTCTTTCTTGATGTTCAAATCTGCTAAAGAAACATTCATTGCGCTCGCAACCTTATGCATTGCCCCTTCAATGTCAATCTGACCAAAGAGCAAGAATAGATTGGAGGTAATAGCCAAAAATACTTTTAATTTCAGATTCTTCATTTGTAACTCCTTTCTAACTGCTAAGAGGGCCGGGCAAACCTTTAGGTTTGCAAAAAATCTCCTGCAATTATAATGAAAATTTTCTCTTTATCAAGGGTATTAAATCACTGAGTTTTTTTATACTC
>CBFGJQ010000283.1:0-2333 GCA_965649095.1 Caldifarciminota bacterium
ATATTGGGCACGGACTTCTTTCCGGATATGGAATTCAAACATAAAAAATGGGGACCGGAAATTTATAGCAGCTGGTTATCTATTATTTATTTGCTTCCTTTGTGGATTTTTCAAGCTGGGCCTCAAGTTCCTGAATCCTCTCTATCAGCTTCTCCTTTTCTCCTTCCTTCTCCTTCTGGGCGACGCGCGTCAGCATCGCAAAGGCGATTGCCATGAGGATTATTGCCCAGAAGGGAGTAAACCAAGCAAAGATGTTAAAGATATTAAATAGAAGCGACAGAACCCCTAAAAGGAAGATTATAAGTGCCCATATCACCATTGTGCCTCCTGTCACCTTAAAGTATAATCATCTATCCTTCTATGTCAAGACCATTATGCAAGGATTATCCTCTGCCCGCTTGAAACTTCAAGGCGCAATATTTGAGCGGGGTCAACCTGCCCTGTTGACAGGAGAATCCCGCTTTGTATACTTCCTTATGGCACACGAGCGGATAATATTAATTACTGGCTTCTTATTCTACTCAATCTCCTACTTTCTCTTCTATCCCCTGACGATTGGAATTGTTGATGAAACTGCCTATCTCAGCACTGCCTATGCGCTCCAGAAGGGGAATATCTATTATGACCGGGCAGGCCTTACATCAGTCCCCGCAATGATTGAAATAGGAGGCCATCTAATTTCAAGATATGGACCTGGTAATAGTATCCTATTATTGCCATTCACAGTTATTCACTGGCGTGCTTCCTTCTTGAGGGGATATATCTTGATGGGATTGGGTTATTTACTTTCTATTTTAATCTTATCCCATTTTCACCTGCCGGCCATCTATTCCCTATTATTCCTCTTCCATCCCTCTCTTCTTTTATATTCCCGAACCATAATGAGCGATTTGCCCGCCTGTATCTTCGGTCTATTTGGACTCTATCTATTTATAAAGAATAGACCTTGCCCTGCCGGATTGATCCTGGGACTTGGAATTGCCATTCGCTATCCGCTCTTGCTCATTCCCGGTGCCCTTGGTCTGGTTTTGATACGACAGAAACGGATTAAGGAATTTTTGAAAATTTTAATTGGTATAATTATTGGCGTTGTTCCCCTCCTTTTGTATCATCTATTATTCTTTAACTCCTTCTTGGGTCCGATGACCGTCGGTGCGGTTGGTTTTTCAATAAATAATTTTCCCGGTATGTTCATATCCTATCTTTTAAGTTTAAATCTTTTCTATCCATTTCTTTTGATTATCCCCTTCTTCTCTAAGATGAAAGAGAGATGGATTTTTATCCTCCCGGCAATATTTTTTGTGGTATTCTTCTCTTTTTATTATTTCCGTGATACCGGTAAGAACTTCGGGGAGGCGCTCGTCCGGCAACAACGTTTTATGTTGCCGGTTATCCCCCTTCTCCTTATACCATATGCAGAAATACTACGCAATCTGAAGGCAATCAACAGGCTCATAATAGTCTTTATACTCTTCTTATTCTCTTTGGGTGTTGCAATCAGTTATGCCCACCAGCAATTCTTAAAAGAGGAGATATCTTACCAGAAAAAACTCTATACCTTTACCCAAGATGCGGATTTGATTATCTGTAATAAAGATGTCTTTGAACTGGTCAACCCCTATATCAAGCCTTTAAGATGGCTCCCATTTGAAATAGAAGGGAGATTGGTATCCTTAAAAGGGTATAAAGCTTCACAAAAGAATACTATCCTTGTCTGCCTTGCCCGAGAGGAGAGGATTAAGAGCCTATTCCAGGAATTGTTAGAGCAATTCCCGGGGGCCGAAGAGGTCTATAAAGAAACCCAGCCGATATACTTCTCCTTTTACAAGATACATCAGGGGAGAACCTGAAACCCCCCAGCATGCTCCCCTTCCCTCGGCGATCGGAAATCCCGGATGTATCTTCTCCCTATCTTTTATAATGAAAAATTTCATTACTTTGAATGCCCGATAAATCGGGCAACTACAATTTTGCGACAGAATCTATACCGCCAATGTTTTCTCAAGAGAGAGGCCTTCTTCACATCGCCTTTCCTGAATAGCCCGCCTCTTTTTGCTATCTGGCTACTACTATCTTTATTATCTTTAATTCGGAGGAGTTTAATCTCAGGAAATATATCCCGGGGCGCTGGGTTAGTCTTACATAGGGATTTTCAATGGTTTCAACCGCCTGTCCGATTATGTTATAGACTGAGATTGGATAGAATTTACTCTCCGGGAAAAGAGAAGAGTACTTAATACCAGCGACAACCGGATTCTTCACCTGAATCCCGGCGATTTGTGAATCGTTATTCTCCGCGATGCCAACCGGATTTGGTTCACCAGGAGTGAGGG
>CBFGJQ010000284.1:0-2324 GCA_965649095.1 Caldifarciminota bacterium
TTCTGCCTCTTTCAAGTATCTCATCGCTTCTTTTCCCTTTCACCTTTGGCAAATAACTCATTCATTTTTTCATTAAACATTAACCTGCTTTAATAAATTGATTCTCTTGATAAAAAATTTATTCTTTATTCCAGCGAAAAAAACTTCGGCTTCTTTCAGATATTTCATTGCCTCCCTATTTCTCTTTATTTTAATTAGAAATTCGGCGTAATTGTAGTAAGTTTTTGCAAGTTCATATTTATCTTTTAATCTTTCATAAATCTTAATAGCTGACTTGAAATAATCTTCAGCTCTACATAAATCCCCTTTAATATATTCAAATTTTGCATTAAAACGTAAAACCTGGGCAAACTCTTTTTTCAGTTTCAAAACCTTTACTAACTTTTGACTTCTATTCAGATAATCCCTTGCTTTTTCAATGTTGCCTTCTTCTAATTCAAGGTCTCCAAAAGAATTCATAACCCAGAGCATGATTTGTTTGCTCTGCGTACTCTTTGTCAAGATATAGGCATGATTTAGATAACTCCTTGCTTTTTTAAAATTCCTTAATTCAAAATAGGCATTTCCGGTATCCATGTAGCTAATTATCTGACCACGGATATCACCTATTTTTTTACATATTGTCAGTGACTTTGTGAAATATCCTATTGCCTTCGAATAATCCCCGAGTCGTAGATAGATACTGCCAATATTATAATTGCTCAAACCTTCACCCCTTTTATCATTTGTCTCCTGCATTATTTTTTTTGCTATTAAGAATTCCTCAAGTGCCTTTGAATAATTACAATTCTCTTGATAAATATTGCCAATATTGATGATTGCCAATCCAGTAGCCGTCCGGTCGCCAATCTCTTCAACCATTAGCAATGATCTTTGAAAATATTCTAATGCCTTCGCATAATCACAAAGGTCTAGATAGATAATGCCGATGTTATTGAATGTCATACCTAAACCTCTAATGTCCCCTATCTTTTCTTTTATTCTCAAAGATTCCCTATAGTATTTTAATGCCCTCTGATATTCACCGAGAAAATGATACACATTCCCTATGTTATTATATCGGCCTCCGATGGAGTGTAAATCAGCAAGTTTTTTCATTATTTTAAGACACTTGTGATAATATTTCAATGCCTCTGAATAATTGCCAGTTCTGAAAAATATATTACCAAGGCGGTTAAAGCAATCGGCCTGCATCTTCTTATCTTTGATTTTTTTAGATAGGAGCAATGCCTTCTCACAAATTATTTTTGATTTACTATATTCACTCATTGAAAAATAGATCAGGCTTTTGTTTAATAATGCATTGATCATTAGATTTTCATTCTTAACTATTTTTGACTGAATCGTCTCATTTTCAGCATCCTGCAATGCTATTCTATTCTTACCAATCAAATTCAACACACTTGCCCGACCGTGTAGCGCCTTGATGAACAATTCCTCTTTATTAACCGATAAATCCTTGGTCATTATCTCATTGGGTTATTATATAATTGCGTAATTAAGTCTTTGGTTTTTTGAGCCAGACTTTCGCCCCAAGCTTCTCAAAAATCTCCTTCGCCCTTTGCAAATATTCTTCTCCCTGCTCCCTTTCACCTTTCACGATTCATTCGCACCGTCTCCTTGTCTTTTCCTTTCTTAATCCCTTTTCACCCTTGCTAATCGTTGCCTTTCTACCTCTTTTATCTTCTGGGCTAATTTCAATTTTCTGTATATTTCCAATGCCCTGGTGAAGTAAGTTTCAGATGTTTCCTCAAGTTCTAGCCCTCTTACCTTCTTAACTTCAATGCTTTTTAACATCTTCGCATATTCCAGATAACAATCAGCAAGGGGCTTCTTCCGCTTCAATTCGCAGTAAATCTCAATTGCCTTTTGGAAATTTTCTTTGGCTTTTGTGTGATAAATCACACCGCTACATTTTGAATATATTTTGCCGTATGCAAAATAACAATCTGCTTTTCTCTTTTTTGAATTTATCTCTTCCGCAAGTTTCCAGGCTTTATCGGCGTAATCAATCGCCTTTTCAATTTTTTCTCCTCTTTTTATCAGCGTTTCCGAAAGGCAACAATATGTCTCTATTAGGCTGTCTTTATCGCCGACTTCTTCAAGAATATTCTCAGATTTTAATAAATATTGTTCAGCTTTTTTCAATTCACCAATTTCCAAAAACACACCTCCCAAATTGCCACTTGCCATGCCAATCCCTTGCTTATCGCCAATTTCCTCAGAGATTTTTAAATACTTCTGATAAAGTTCTATTGCCTTATCATATTCGCCTTTGTCAGCATACACAAATCCCAAATTGTTACTTGCCATGCCAATCCCTT
>CBFGJQ010000285.1:0-2312 GCA_965649095.1 Caldifarciminota bacterium
AATAAGAAAGTCAATAGGTTCTTTGTTCATGTTGAATGAAATAGAAATAGAATATTTGGATGCCCAGGTATCAAAGATAAACCTTGATGATATTTATAAACACTTTGAGATGTATTTAATAACTGGTGGTTTTCTGACGGCGATAAATAGTCTGGCAATGGGGGGGAAGATTGATAAGTATGTCTATCGCACATATCAGCAATGGGTTATCGGTGATTTCCTTAAAAGGAATAAAAGAGAAGATTTTTTAAAGGAGATTATCCTGGTTTTATCAGAGAGGCTGGCAAGTCAGGTTTCTATTCATTCAATTGCTTCACAGACTGAGATTGGGCATCACGCAACTGTTCAGGAATACCTGCAAATTCTGAGTGATATGGATGTGTTGCTTATTCAATATGCCTTACATAACAAAAGATTAGGTCCCGCACTTAAAAAAGCAAAGAAAATCCATTTTACAGACCCATTCATCGCACAGGCACTAATTGCCTGGGCAAAAGGTATTGAAGATCCATGGACAATCGGACAATGGGCTATTTTAGATGAATTAAAAGATAAGTTGGTGGAAGGTTCTCTATCTTCACTTATCCGCCGCTGCTATCAGACATTTTATATAAAAGCAGAAGGTGAGGTTGATATAGTTGCCATTGCAGGTAAGAAGTTTCTACCAATAGAGATTAAGTGGTCTGAGAGTTTGAAAAGGGCAGATTTGAAACAAATCTTGAATTATAAGAATGGGATTATAGGGTATAAAGGTACTCAAATTGGCAGATATGAACATCTATTTGTATTACCCGTGCCCTTACTTGCATTGCTGATTTAGAACGGATAACGAAAAAAAATAGTTTCTCCTCCACTTCGTAAGCAGGGGAATTGGTTCGGAACCTGTAAAGAATAAATGGAAAGAGACCTTATATTCCGACCTTTGGATGTCTCCGATTCTCGCTTTCTTGCTGAATATGCTGTAGAATGTGAAGGTAGATTAGAAGGCAGAGAAATTTCCGGGATGAAAATTTTGGAAGTTGAGCGGCGGTTACGACGAAGATTTGAGGACCCTAATTATATTGGAGTTATCGCTCTCTTAGGGGATGAAAGGGTAGGATTTCAAGATGGTGTGATTGTCAATCAAAGTTTAGAACT
Source organism: Caldifarciminota bacterium (assembly GCA_965649095.1). Taxonomy (GTDB): domain Bacteria; phylum Hydrothermota; class Tepidihabitantia; order SM23-42; family JAOAFX01; genus JBDRWI01. The sequence continues at coordinate 1,138 of CBFGJQ010000285.1, forward strand.
GAATGAGATTTATGTAAGAGAAAAGTATAGACATAAGAGAATAGGGGAAGGATTGCTCAAAGAAATCATCTTAATGGCAAAGGCCAGGGGTGTAAAAAAGATTCTTTTCCACACAGAACCAGATAATATTGCAATGCGGTGTTTAGGTGAAAAGGTAGGATTTACACTAACGAGATTAACCTATGAAAAGGAATTGTAATGAAGAAACTTCTATTAATCGTTCTTGATTTTTAATTTATGTTAAATACAATTAACACAAAATCTATTTTAGGTTAAATTAAGATGGCAAATATTAGAGACGCCCTAAGAGAATCTAACCCATGGTGGACTAATGAATTTAGCCCTAAAATTAAGGAACGCGAGATTTATCAGCGGATTCAGAAATTCATGCCTCTACCTCAAATAATTGCCCTTACCGGTTTACGACGGGTGGGTAAGACTCTTCTGCTCTATAAGATAGTAGTAGATTCAATAAGAAAGGTTTTAAACGTCATAATATATTCTACTTTTCTTTTGACGATTTTCGAATGACATAACTGAAGAAAGAAAGATTGATGGTAAAAAGATATATGTTATCCCTGTATATAAATTATTATTAAGGAGGAACAAACTTTCTCTTCCCGGTGGGAAGAGAGAAAAGTAAGAGCAAGGAGTTGTGATGCCTATTTGGCTTGGGATACTATTTTTCTATGCTGGCATCCTTTGTAAAATGCAAAACAGAATAGGTTTATTGGGATTGGAACTCCCTGGACTTTAGGCAATGAATTTATTCATAAATACCATAACAAAGAGTCCCGCGAAGCCTGTAAGTCATTTGTTTATTCAGACGAAAGAACTTATCTTGCCTGGGCTGTAGTATTAGGCTATTTGGAGATAAAAGAAGTCCCTGACAAAATCAGAGGCGACATATCCGATTTAGTCAAATTTTTCAGCTAGAAAGACTAATCAGCCAATTAAAAATACAATAGTCAATAGTAAAATATTTAGGGTATCACAATTGTTCGATAGTTCTAAAATTTTAGAATAATAGAATTGTCAAAAAAGGCCTAAAAAGAAATACGCAAATTCAAATATTCGCAGGACAGTTGAGGTTGGCTTACTCAGAATAGACAAGAGATATTACAGAGAGGCATTTGATTTGGCAGTGCCTGAGAGGCTGTGAGTAAGCCCCTAAG
>CBFGJQ010000286.1:0-1159 GCA_965649095.1 Caldifarciminota bacterium
TTGCAGGTATAATTCTGGCACAGGGGGTTGAGAAGATAAACGAGATTGCTGAAAAGTTATCTAAACAGGAAAATCTTTCTTACCAAGAAATACCCGGTGTTAAGGGGTATGTTCATGAAACCTTTGAACTACCGGGTGGATTCAGAGGTGTTGTCGGTGGTGTTGATGATAATATCTATTATGAGGATTTTGCTGTCATCGTTGAACTGGGGGGAAATGATACATATCTGGGTAGATGTGCTGGTTCAATCGGTGGATTGTATACGCCGGTGAGTTTTGTAGTAGACATCTCAGGGGATGATGTTTACAGAAATTATAATAAAATCATCAACCAGGGGGCAGGACTGTTCGGTGCCGGTATCTTGTGGGACCGCGCGGGGAATGATACATATACTGGCTTTCATATCAGTCAGGGGGCTGGTCTATTTGGCATTGGTATGTTGATTGATGAAGCTGGTTTTGATAATTATCGTGGCGGCTACTTCAGCCAGGGGGCAGGTAATTTCGGCTTGGGAATCTTGATTGATTATAAAGAAGATGATATTTATCATTCATATTCCTGGGCACAGGGGATGGGTGGCGTCTGGGGCTATGGTTTGCTTTTTGATAAAGATGGTGATGATTTATACTATGCAGGGGGAAGGTATCTCCATATGCCATTAGACCCTGACCAGTTTCGTTCATTTGCCCAGGGGTTTGGTTTTGGCTGGCGTGATGTAGCATCGGGTGGTATCGGCTTTCTGTATGATTTGACCGGCAACGATAAATATTTAAGCGAGGTCTACGGGCAGGCAAGCTCATACTGGTTTGCCTTGGGTATGCTCCTTGATGAACAGGGAAATGATTTATATTCTTCTGCCCAGTATTCTCAGGGGGTGGGTATCCATTTATCAGTTGGCGGTCTTCTGGACTTAGAGGGCGATGACCATTATTTTAGCAGATTCGGTCCTGCCCAGGGGGAAGGTCATGATGTGGCGGTTGGCTGGCTTTTAGATAAAGATGGTGATGATGTCTATTATGCCTCAGGTGGTCAGGGGATAGGGCTTACAAATTCGGTTGGAATATTCGTTGATACAAGGGGTAATGATGACTACTCTTCAAGGGAAGGGATGAGTGAGGGGGGTGCAAACTGGTCAAGGGGGACGGGTGGGATTGGTTT
>CBFGJQ010000286.1:1169-2304 GCA_965649095.1 Caldifarciminota bacterium
TTTGTTTGTTGATTTACAGGGTGAAGATAGATATGCGGAAAAAGGCAAGGGTAAAAATAACCACATCTGGACATCAGGAACTTATGCATTAGGGATGGACCTTGAGGCGGTAGAACCAAAGAAGGAGCCCTGGGAGGATACAATCACTACCTTTCCTGAAATTGATACAATGAAGAGCGATTCCGCAAAGATGGCAAGACTATTTTATTATGCCTCGTTATGGGAGGTCAGAGCAGATATTCCAAAGGCAAAAACCGGCCGAAGGATTTTAATCAATGAATTTAAAGAAAGGGCAGTTGAATACATCTTCAAGAATGAGATACGGACATTTGATGGTCTTAAACTCCGGGCAATTGAAGAGGTATTCAAGGCATTCAGGGATACCTCTGCATATTATCTATATCAGGGTTTACATTCTAAAAATGATACAATTTTGCGTAATAGCATCTATCTCTTTGGTCAACTGGAATACACAGAGGCAAGGGATACCTTGAGGCTTATGCTTGAACAGAAACCCGAAGATAAAATAGCGGGAGTCTTGATATACAGCCTGGGAAAACTGAAGGATACTCTATCAATTCCTTTATTTAAGGACTACTCCCGCCACAAAAAAGAGAGGCTGCGGTTGCGTGTTGCCGAGGCATTGCAGAATATTAAAGATACAACAGGTTTGCCAGTTCTCATCAAACTCCTCACCGATTCATCGTATATAGTAAAGATAGCCGCGATGGAAGGTATCTCCCTTCTTGGAAAATGTGCACTGGATAGGGTGGAGGAAGAATTAAAAAGAGCAAGGGGCAAGCGGCATATTACCATTTTGGTAAAGACTATATGCAAGATATATGGAAAGACAGAGGACAGAGAAAAAACTTCTGAACTAAAGGGGCATCTTGCCCGGATAGGTCAGAAATATTTAAATACCGATTATCCAGCGCTCAAGGGGGAGGCACAGAGACTCATTGATTTAGTTGAAGGGAGGGGTATATTGAAACCTGAAGAACTATTCCTCTTCCCTGAAGATGTTTTAGACTAATGTTAAGGTAATAATTTCAAAGATTCCTATTACTTGAAAATTCAAACGGATAACAAAATGCGATTGGTGAGAAAACTTAAAAAGGCTAAAAATGGCGGAAAA
>CBFGJQ010000287.1:0-11585 GCA_965649095.1 Caldifarciminota bacterium
GTTACTATAAACCTCACCCATATTGCCGCAGGCAATTGCCTCCCCCTGTCTATTCCCGAGTTTTTTACAAACCTTTAAATAAGATTCAAATTCCTCAAGCGCCTTATTATAATCGCCGCTATTAAAATAGTTTATACCAATGTTATTGTGTGCCATTCCGATTGCCAATTCATCTCCTAACTCTTCAGCTATCTTCAGATACCTCCCATGGCATTCAATCGCATTTGAGAGTTCGCCCTTATTTTGATAGACATTGCCAAGATTGCAATAGGCAATACCTATCCCATTTTTATCACCGAGGTCTGTGCTTATACGCAGATATGTTGTGTAGGCATCTATTGCCTTTTCGTATTCTCCCCGTGCCTTATAAATGCTGCCCAAGATGTTATACACCTCGCCCTTTATCTGTTGAGCTCTAATCCCTTCAACAATCGGAAGCGTGGCCTCACATAATTTAACTGCCCGGTCAAAATTCCCTTCGGTTAAATAAAGAACCGCCAGATTGGTGTATGCCTTGGCTAGTGCCCTTTTTAAACCCTCACTCTTCTGCCAATTTTTGCGTTTCTTGATAAGGGAAATCGCCTCCAGACCTTTATCTTTTGCCTCTTTCATCCTCCCCTTTATCCGGTAAATCCAGCATTCAAGACTTGAAATCTCCGAAACTGCCTCTGCCATTTGGGATTGAGGAACATCTTTAACTACTTTCAATTTCTTACGTGCCTCATCTAATAGTCGCAAGGCTTTATCATAATGGCCTAAGTTCTCTAAGACCTGTGCCTGTAAACTATAGGCACGGGATTTCAAAAATGGATTATCACTGCTTGTTTCCATATTTTTGTATGAAGTCATTGCGGAACGATTGTCACCGGTCAACTCATAAACCGTTCCCAATTTTTCATAAATGACCGCCTTTTTGTAAATCTCCTCGGGAGAAATCATTGAAAGACACTTCTGGTAGGCCCTGATTGCCTCCTGATTGAGATACAACTCCCTTTTCCGGTCTGCGGACCGCTCAAGATAATAAAATGCCTTTTGTTGATCGCCACCAGATAGAAAATGCTCGGCAAGAATATCATAGTAATCCTGAATTTTCTGGTTATAAAAATTCTCCAGGGCATGACCAATCCTTAGATGGAGTCTTTGCCTTTCTTGCCTTAACAGAGAATTGTATACCACATCCCGGATAATGGCGTGTGTGAAGTTATAACGGACATCCCTGAGCCGGCCGGACTCTTCCTGTGATTTTATAATATCCATTGCCTCAATACTATTCAGGTTCTTTTTCAACCGGTCCTTCGGTTCAAAGAGTTTACCAAGCAATCCCAGTGAAAATTCTTCACCAATCACCGAGGCAACATTGACAATATCCCTTAAGTTTGCTGGCAGGCGATCGACCTTTGCCATAATCAACTCATCAATTGTCCGGGGCACCGCGATTGCTCCTGAGGTCTTTAACCTTGCCTTCTTCTTCTCAATGGTTATTAGATTATTATTCAAAAGGTTTAAAGATAGTTCGTAAATATAAAAAGGGATCGCATCCGATTTATTAAGGAGGAGTTTAAATAAATCTTCGTCTAGCTCTTCACAATTTAAGATATTCCTTAAAAATTCAACCACCTCGCTATGCAAAAGGGGTCTGAGCTTGATTTCTGTAAAATATGGCTGACGGACAATGTTCCCGGGCTTGAATTCTGGGCGATAAAGGAGAATAACCATAATTGGATTATAACCTACCGATTCGACAAGTTTATATATAAAATCCATCGTCTCCTTATCAATCCAGTGGCAGTCATCAAGGATGATTATCAGCGGATTCTTTTTAATAATTCTATAGAAAAGGGAAGAGAGTGCTTCATTTATCAATCTGAGGCGGTCTTCCGGCTTCATTGACGCGATCTGCCCTCTTTCCCGGGGGGTGAGAGTTAACGAAAGAAAGAATTTGTAAAGGGGGACCTTTAGTTCAATCAGCGGGTCGTTTATACTTCTTATAAAATCAAGCAATCTTTTCTCTATCTGTTTGGGTGTATCATTGTCTAAAATCCCAAAAACTTTTTTTAACAAATCCCTTAAAACGAAATAAGGTGAATGGGTAAGATACTCAATACCCTTTGCCTCAATAACAGCAATATCCGATGTTATATGTTTTTTAAATTCATATACCAATTTCGTCTTCCCAATACCCGCTTCACCACTAATCCCAATAACCCGCCTCCTTCCTGAGCGAATTTCGCTCAGTGCGTTTAAGAGTTGATTTAGTTCCCCGGTGCGTCCAATTAACGGTATCTCTTTAAACCTGCGCTGGGAGTATCTTAACGCTACGCGCAGCGGTAGATAAACCGCAATCTTCTTGTGCATTCCTTTTATTGAAATCTTCCCTAAACTTTTATATATTATTTCATTATTCGTATTCTCATAGACCGACTGGCTGACATATATTACATTCGCCGGAGCCCGTTCTTGAAGACGCTTGGCGAGATTCACAGTATCGCCCATCACCGTATATGCACCGGCCCTCCCCAGATCACCGGTGGCAACGAGTCCATAATTTATCCCGATTGATAGAGAGAGGCGTTGCCCTTTTTCTTTATTGAAGAGCGCTATCTCTTTTTGCAGGTCAAGGGCAGCAAGGACCGCCCTCAATGGGTCATCCTCGTGTGCCACCGGGGCCCCGAAGAGTGCCATTAAACAGTCGCCGATGAACTTATCAACGAATCCCTCATAATTCTGAATGATCTGAGCAAGCCGCCTTAAACAACTATCAATCAAATCCTTCAACTCTTCGGGGTCGAGTCTTTCCGAAAGGGCAGTAAACCCGGCAATATCGGCGAAGATAACCGCCACCGGCCGCCGCTGACCGGATACCTTGGTCAATTCCAGTCCACATCTACTGCAGAAGTTTGCGTCTAGCTCATTATTATAACCGCATCTTGGACACTTCATCGGGCTAAGTTTCTTTTCAATTCAGCAATTTCGCTTTTGATTATATCTATTTTTGTTTCCAGGGGTGACCCCTTAATATAAGGCATTACACCAAGCACCCCTTCCGCATAGTTTAATAACGCCACTGCTTCATCAATATGTCTTTGCCTCATAATCTTTCTCCTTGCCTCCTTTATCATCGTTTCCAGGGTGGTTATGGAGAAGGGTAATAGCATTCGCGGCGCCCTTTTGACCTCATAAAGATAGAGCATCCCCTGGTTATCGTCAATATCTCCTTCCGGATATTTTACATAAATGCCCAAAAGACGCAAATCCTCAGGCGGACTTACCACCAGGTCAAAAAAGTCACCGCTGGACGGGACCAGGGCTGAATCCCATTTTGCACCCGAAAAACTGTAGTAGATAAAAACCTGCGGGGTATTTCGGGACGGAACAAACCGAATAAGGAGATCGGAGGTGCCTTTCAAAAAGTAGAGATTCATCCCTGAGGTTAAAATTAGCCAGAAAAAGAGATTCATAACTCCTCCTTTAATTCCTTACCCATTACATAGGCATCGGTCCCATCAATATAATAATTTTTTCGCCGGTAAAGAATTTTATAGCCAATCTTTTTATAAAGATTTATTGCTGCCTCGTTATTAATCCGCACTTCTAGGTAGGCGTAGCGACAACCGCGATTCTTACCCGTCTCTTCAATCTTTGTCATCAAATTCCGGGCAATTCCCTGCCTTTGGTAATCCTTTCTTACCGCAATATTGGTAATATGGAGTTCTGGTCCGGCCCAATTTGCCAGTGCATAGCCAATGACTCTTGTATCATTACTGGCAACAAAGGCAATTGTATTAGACCTCTGGAGGTCATTCTCAAAGAAGACGCGGGGCCAGGGGTTGGGGAATAATTTATGCTCTAACTGGTATACCTCATCAATGTCAGCAAATTTCATTGGACGATAAAAAATTTTGTTTATCATCCTTCAGCCGGACCCCTTTTTATGTAAAAGGGCTCAAGAAATTCAAGGGGGGTAAATTTTTGCTCTGCGATTAAAGGCAGGGCAATAGGTATTAATTGGGCACTCGTCAAAAAAGACCCATCCTCGGGAAAGGTCATCGGTATGCTCGATTTTTGAGCTTGACTTCTTACCAGACCCGCCCCGGGGCCAAGGACAATGACTGGGCCCGGGGCCTTCGCAGTCATATTTTTAAGAATATTTAATAGCTCTTTAACGGATTTAAGAAGATAATCACTTATCCGCCCCCCCTGTTTATAAATTGCGCTATAAAGTTCACCTTGATAGGCATTTATCACACCCACTATGTAATGTGGGGTATTATAAAATAATGGACCGTAAACCCTGCTTCCTGCCTGACCAATCACATCAAGGGTGTTTATGGCAACTACCGGAAGATTCAATGAGATACTCAATCCCTTCGCGATGGCGAGGCCAACCCTTAAGGAGGTGAACATACCCGGTCCAATTGAGACAGCAATTGCAGAAATCTCCTCACCGGCAAGGGACCTTATCACCCTTTGAATTTCATCAAATATCCCAATCCTATCTTTTTGCGGAAAGGACTTACGATTCAGTTTCGCCTCGTAGACGATTTCGCTATCCTCACCTATACAGATTGAAAAGATATTTGTTGCGGTCTCAATCCCCAAGATCTTCAATTATTATCTCCCTGACCTTCTTTCCCTTTATTTTTATGGATATTGCCAAACCCTGGTCTTTTGGTGGCGATAGTCGGTCAGCCCACTCAATGACCGTCACTCCCCCGTTAATAAAATACTCCTCCACCGGTAGCATCCCCAATTCCTGTGATTCAAGTCGAAAAAGATCAATATGCACCACCGGCAGTCTTCCCGCATACTCAGTCACAACCACAAAACTTGGACTCGTTATAACCTCTTTTACACCAAGCCCAAGGCAGATTCCCTTGGTAAGTGTCGTCTTTCCACTCCCAAGTTCACCATAGAGATATATTCTGTCATCCGGTTTTAGACGCCGGGCAATCCCCTTCCCCAGTTCTATCGTCTCCCGGGCATTGTGCGTGATGAATCTCTCATGCTTGGGCATTGTAGTAATAAAGTTTTACTATACCATAAAGGGTCAAATCAGAGACATAGCGACTTATCTCGGGAATTTGTCTTTTCATCAATAGTCCTAATCCACCGGTCGCGAGGCAGAAGAAATCTCTTTTAGTTTCTTTCTTAATCGCATTGATAAATCCCTGGATCATAAATTTTGTGCCATTTAGAATCCCCGAGGAGATACATTCACCGGTGCTCAGTCCCAAAACCTTTCTGGTAATCTTCAATTGCACATCTTTTAACAGTCCTGTCCATGAGGTTAGTGCACGGAGGCTGGTCTCTACCCCCGGGGCAATCATACCGCCTAAATAATTCCCATCTTTTAAGACCACATCACATACGGTTGCGGTGCCAAAAGAGATAATAATCAAGTCCCTCCGAAAACGGAGGTAGCCACCGGTAACATTGGCGATGCGGTCTGCCCCGAGGTTTTTGATATTCTTGTAGTAAAACTTAACTGGACTCTTAATCATTCCTGAGATTACCAGTGGTTTGATATGAAAATTCTTCTGAAAGAATTTAAGATATTCACTGTTCAACTCAGGCACAACTGAGGCTATGGCGACGCCCTGGGGGTCTTTTTCAATTATCTCCATTAGCAACTTTCTTTTAAGACCATCCCGGGTCGGGATTCGGATGATTCTTTCAAATCTGCCCTTTCGGTATAAACCAAATCGGGTATTTGTATTACCAATATCAAGGGCAATCACCATCTTAATCTTTTAATATCACCGTAATAGAATTTTTTAATTACCCCTGTTTCATCCCGCAGGAGAAGTCCCCAATCATTATCAATATCAAAAACCGTCCCCTTACAGACACCACCATTGTAAGATACTTCAACCATTTCACCGATTCCGGTAAAGTAATGGGAAATGTCCTCTCTCTTGACCTTACCCTTTTCCAGCTGAAGATAGCAAGATTCAATATTGTGCAGTAAATTTTGGAGAATTTCTTCAATATTGTAGTCTCGGCCCGATTCTAATGACAGGGATGTGGCGTTGGGAAGTCTGGCAGGAAATCTTTTTATATTAACATTAAGTCCGATTCCACATACCACACCATTTCGGCATCTTTCGCATAAGATACCACAAACCTTTTTTTTATTCAACAATATATCATTGGGCCAGAGTATTCCCAGATTTTGAAATCCCAACTTTTTTAAAAGTCTAATTACACTCAGGGCAGCAACAAGCGGTATCTTTTCTACATTCTCTTCAGGAAAGAGGAGAATGGAGAGATAAAGACCGCCCACCGGAGAGAACCAGGTTCTGTGATGTCGACCCCGGCCCTGGGTCTGGGTCTGGGCAAACACAGCCAGTACTCTCTTTCGGTTGATGAGCCTCTTTGCTATATCCTGGGTAGAGGCAACTCTTTCAAACCTCAGAATTTCTTCAAACATCAATAGTAGATACTGAGCTTTGCTCCGGCAAAGGGCGCGCAACCGGCCCTTATCTTCAGTGAATCTGTATCAAACCACTGGTCGCTTGTGATGTTGACCACCAGTTTATATTCATCGTTACTCTCAATAACAATTTCCCTGAAGGCACCGGCATCAAATTGATATGGAGTATAAAGGAGCACGACATTTGTTATATCTTTTGTGTAGACTAAAGAGTCAACCGTTATCCGGAAGGTCTTGTAGGAACCAGGGGTAATGTCCACATACCGGTCGGTGACACTATTAAATCCACCCTTTTGAGCGGTGATGGTTAATAATTTATTACCCTCCCAAATTGGAGAGTATTCCTCTCCTCTTTTTGCTTCAATCTTTAAAACCCTGATTATAAATTGCCCGGGAACTCCCCGTAAGAGCCCTTCATCATTCAATCCCACCTCAACCGATGCAACATTTGCACAACTTAGAACAACGATCAAGATAAAAACGGTGAAGAGTAACCCTCTCTTCCGAAACATTATGACCTCCTTTTCATTCCATTTAACGCCAATTCCTTACTTCTTTTAAACGATTCTAAAACCGCTTTCGGTATTGATTTGGTGGAATATTGAGTTGTTCCCGATATTTTGTAACGGTCCTCCTTGAAATTATTATACCTGAACGGACCAGTTTTCTGGCAAGCTGGGAATCTGAAAATGGAGAATTTTTATCCTCGTGCTCAATGATCTCTTTTATCTTTTTTAGGATATATCTCTTATCCATCTTACCGACTGGCGCGGTGAAGAAGAATTTCATTTTATGAATGCCGCAGGGAGATTCTATGTATTTATTGGCAACAGCCCTTGAGATAGTTGAAGGGCTTACGCCGAGCCTTTTAGCAAAGTCAACCATGGTAATAGGTTTGAGATAAGCTGGCCCTTTTAAGAAGTAATCACGCTGATATTCTAAGAGGTTATTGATTATCTTTGAGAGTGTCTTATGCCTCTTCTCAATTGCCACGAGTAAATTTTTTGCTGAGCGCAACTTCTCCTTTAAGAATTCCAACTCTTCAGCGGCAAGATTTTCGGGATGTTTTATCTTCTGTATATACTGTTCCTTGATTCTGATGCGCGGGATATTGTCATCATTTACCCGGGCAACGAGTCTATCATCCTGCCAGTAGATTATAAAGTCCGGAATAATATATCCTGAGGGCGCTGCCGAATACCTTAGCCCGGGTCTCGGGTCTAACTTCATCAATACCCCCTTTGCGGTATTGAGACGCTCCTCACTTATATTTAGTTTCTTTTTTATTTCTCGATAACCGTTTGTTTTATTAAACCGGGGCAGGTAATCTCGGATGAGGATATATTCAAGTGAATCCTGCGGATACCCGAGTTTTTCCAGTTGTGCCAGAAGCGCTTCCTTTACCTCACGCCAGGCGCACCCGGGGGGGTCAAATAATTGAATCTCCTTCCTGATCCGTTGAATATCTTCAATCTTATAATTATCCTGACTCAAATCCTCAGGCGAGACTGCCAGATATCCATCGTCTTCAATATTAGAAATAATCAACTCGGCAATCTCTAAATCCAAGCCTTTGAACTTCCTTTCCGCCTGTCTCATCAGATAGTCATAAAGTTTATCATTCTGGGCCGGGATATTCTCCATCGGGTCAAATTCTTCTTCAATATTATCATAGGCGATATTTGAATTGCCCGCATAGAGGTCAAGGATACCAAATTCCTCTGTATCTTCCTTTCCCTTATCGGTTTGTGTCTCTTCTAATTCAGGCTCCGATGTAATCTCCTCAAGAAGGGGATTGGAATCAATTTCGGCCTGAATCAACCCCTCAAGTTCAACATTGGGAAGGGCCAAAAGTTTCAGATAACAAGTCAAGGATGGGAGAAGAAGATACCGGAGTGATGTCTCTTGATAGACTGCCCTATCTCTTGCCATGGATATCTCCATAATATTATACTTCCGAAATAGTGAAATGTCAAGGTATCGATTTAAATCAAAAATAATCTTACCGAAATTGGGTTATTTAGAGGTAATAGGAATTTCAAAAATTCCTATCCAATGAAATAAAAATGTAGCGTCTGACCCTGACTTTCGTCAGGGCATGCTTAAGTCGGACGGAAAAAAATAGATGTGGTTGCCCAATTTATTGGGCTATTTATAAAGTTATTCCCTGTGGGAACGGTTTCTCAACCGCGATTACAAATCGGGGCTGGGAAGCCCTTCTGCCGGAGGTATTGGAGTGACACCACTTGTGGGGTATAAATCCCCCTTTTTCAAAGGGGAATTTATTATCCATTCCATCTCGGATTGGCCGCACTTGGGCGGTGAGGCAATCCGGATGCACTGTAGAGATAGAATCTTCGGGTGTCTATTTTCTCCCGGTTTATCAAAATGGCAGGTCGGTTAAAACCCAGAAATTTGTCGTTTTCCGATGACTATTTGATTTTGAATTCAATCATCCTTGCCACCCATACCCGAACCAGTCGGTCGCGCTGCCTTGCCGGGGTAAAAGTGGCATTTCTTGCTGCCGACACTGCCGATTCATCAAGGAGGGAACTGCCACTTGATTTTATAACCTGAACATCAATTACCCTGCCATCTACATCGACAAGCATCCGCACCACAGTCTTCCCTTCAATCCCGGCCTGTAGTGCCAGGGATGGGTATTGGGGCATGGGCATATAAACGGGCTGCGGCTTTATTTCAACCACCTGATATGGTAAAATCTCAATATCCGGACCTACGGGCTTTGTGGGAATTATATCTTCAATAAGGGCGGTAGGGGTGATTGTGGTAATACCTTCATCAGGATTATCCGCGGGTATAACTGCCTTCGGTGGTTTTGGTCGTGGAGTCTTATCAACCGGCACGGTCTGCTTGTCAATCTCCATTTTTATCTCATTGATTATCCCCACGACTTCCCTTGTTAATCTATACGGCTCAGGCTCAGCATAGGGTAGGCTGAGGAAGAGGGTAAGGATTATTAAGATTGCGACAAGGATTCCTGCCCTGAGATAGACACCGTATGTCCTCTTATGGTCTCTCATCTCTGCCTCCTTTCTAATAATATATACAAAATTTTTAAAAAAAAATTCCAGGGAGGGTGTTGTGAGGGGGATTTATCTTGCAGGATAGCCGACCGGGATGATATATAGTGGCTCCTCCTCCTTAAGTTTCAAGAGTTTCTTTATCTTCTCATCCTCAAATGCACCGACCGGGACCGAGCCGAGGCCTAAGGCAACCGCCTCAAGATGGATATTCTGGGCACAGTGTCCGACTTCATTATTTATATATCTATAAGCCCTCTCCCCATAGCGCCAGGCAGTCCGTCTAAATATTGCAGTGATAACAATCGCCAAACCCGCATCCGCGATGAACATCTGGTTTAGTGCCGAGCGGGCAATCTCCTTCCTCAAATCGCCGTCAATCTCCTTTCTCAATTTATGTCCCTCCGGGATGTAGCGGAAGACGCCATCCCTTTTGACGACAAATATCTCCAATGGATAGGTTGCCCCGGCACTGGGGGCAGCGCGAAATCCATGAATGGTATCGGTAATTCCCTGGGCAGACCATAAGAGATTAGAAATCTCCTGCATTGTCAGGTCTTTATTCTGAAAATCCCTTATTGAGCGCCGCCTTTGAATACACTCTTCAAGGGAGATATTCGTAAATTTTGGCGCTGGTAAATCAATCATCTCTCCTCCCTTTGTGATTATGGTTAATAAAAGCAAGCCTTGAATAATCATCTCTCTCCTTTTTCTATGCACCAAATTATAGACGACCAACCCTTAAGATTGCGTCCACTTATCTTGTAATCACCACCTCCAATGGCTTGTTTATTGTTTTATCATAGGTCTTTAAAAAGTAGACACCCGAAGGGAGGCCATCTATGTTCAAAGGAATCCTGCCGGTCGGGTTCTTAAGAGAATAGAGCTTCACCTGCTCACCAAGGATATTATACAGTCCTATGATAAGCGTTTTGTCCTGCTCTTGTAAATCCAGTTCAATATTATCCCTAACCGGATTCCTTAAGAGCCTGTCGCTTAAAATCGTATGCCTTTTATTTTCCTCCCGGTGCTGGCTATAATATTCATATATCTGGAGACCGGCTTGTGCATCTGCGACATAAATGTATCTTCCAGAAACACTTACATCCCGAGCTCCTTTTGGCTGCTTGTAATAACCCACTTGTTGCGGGGCTGAAGGAGCTGACACATCTATTATTCTGATAAAACCTGATGAGTTGTCTGCAACATACACTAACGAACCTGTAGCATACACTCTAATCCAATTTTCTGCAGGGGTAATATTATAGTGGCTTAATAATACGGGGGTTAGCGGATTTGCAACATTAATTATGTAAAGACCATAGAATGGAGCAACGACATAGGCTAAGGTATCCCAGAGAGATACATCCCATGGATTTCCTCCTAACATGCAGTAGCTAATCGCTTGGGGATTTGAGGGATCTGTAATATCTACTATTCGGAGGCTTAGATTATTTACATCAGGGTCACAAACATAGGCATATGGGTCAGAAATGACAACACCACCAATTTCACCTCCCGGTGGAAAATAAGAACTTACTTCGTAAGGCTGAGCTGGGTTAGAAACATCTATTATTCTCAAAAGATCTGAAAAAATAAGTTCATCAGATAAATAAGCGTAAGAACCTGAAACAAAAACCCGTGTGGCAGAGTAATATTCTGAACCAATGTAACTTCCAACTTCTACGGGATTATTCGGATCAGAAATATTGATTATTCTTAAGCCCGAGCCAAATCCATCAGCAATAAAGGCATAAGAACCTGAGACAAAAATATCGTTTCCTTCCCCGGGTGTATTGCAATTTCCGAGTTCCTGCGGGCTGAAAGGATTAGAAATTTCAATTATTCGTAGACCAGCATCTCCATCGGCAAGAAAAGCGTATGAATTACTTGTGTAGATCCCCGAGGCTTTGTCATGCGTTTTGTAGTACCCTATCGTCTGTGGCAGAAAAGGCTCAGAAATATCAATAATTCTCAGCCCTTCTTTGTAATCAGTAATGAGGGCAAAAGTGTCGTTAATTGAAACATTTACAGTACTATCCTGTGTTTCAATATATCCCACCTCTTGTGGATTATGAGGATCAATAACACTGATTACTCTCAACCCA
>CBFGJQ010000288.1:0-2302 GCA_965649095.1 Caldifarciminota bacterium
ACTGGAAGAGATCAGAAAGAGAAACTCAATGCACAGGCGAAGACGAAGAAGGGACGCGTTATATAGTATAGCGCTAACTGGATATACTTTTGCGGGAAAAACAGCCCTATTTAATCACCTTACGAAAGAATCTTTTGCCTTAGGAAAATTGTTGTTTACGACCCTATCGACAACAACGCGTGCCATTAAGGTCGGGGGCAGAAAAATCCTTATTTCCGACACCGTTGGCTTTATAGAAAATTTGCCCCACCTACTTATAGATGCATTCTACTCGACACTTGAAGAGATAACATGGGCGGATTCTGTCTTACTTATTCTTGACTCATCAGACCCAAAGGAAGAACTTCAAAGGAAGCTCTTAACCTCTGTTAACACACTTAACTCTATAGGAATATTTAACAACTCGATAATCCCCGTTTTAAATAAGATAGATGTCGCCGATGATTTAGAGCAAGCTGAAAAAATGATTATGGAAATTCTTGGGACTCACCCAGTTAAGATCTCAGCAAAGACTGGCGAAGGTATTGGAAGTTTGATAGAAGTGATATCCAGTAGACTGCCCACGTATGATACTATTAAACTTATTATCCCCCCTTCAATTAATTATACCCCAATTTTGGGATGGGCGCTTAAGGAAGCTGATGTTAAATCAATAAAATATTATGATGGTTCTATTCATCTGGAAATATCAGTTCATCCAGAATATGTGTATAGAATCAAAAGTTTGTTTTCCAAAATTCTTGGCGTTCAATTTTATCACCTTAAGGAGGCAGATGTACGAAAAGGGCAGTAGTGTTAAGAATCGGGCACAGACTAGAAAGGGACAAAAGGATCACCTCCCATGTATGTTTAGTCGCCCGTGCTTTTGGTGCTGAGGGTACATACATATCGGGAGCAAAGGATAAAAAAATTAACTCCACTATTAAAAAAATCTGTGATACGTGGGGAGGTTCTTTTTGGGTAGAATTTATTTCTAACCCTCTAAATCTGATAAGAACTTGGAAAAAAAATGGCGGCATTGTCGTTCACTTGACTATGTATGGTCTTCCTCTTCGAGAAGTTTCTAAAAGTATATGCCAAGAAGACAAAGATTTATTAATAATTGTTGGTGGGGAAAAAGTTCCAAAAGAGTACTACTTGGAAGCCGACTATAATGTTGCTGTTGGAAATCAACCCCATTCTGAAGTTTCCGCTTTGGCAATATTTTTGGATAGGATGAATAATGGTGCGTGGGAAAATCTAACTTTTCCGAACGCAAGACTAAAAATAATCCCTTCAGAAAGAGATAAGACCGTCAAAAAAATTGAAGAAGGAAAGAAAGACTTTTGAAGTCACACAATATATTATTTCGTGGGAAATTTCTTTCATTTGGTGATAACAAGTGCCAGACACTGCTTTAGTTGCTGCCACAAGAGAACTAATCGGCGAAGAAGCCGTAAAACTCATCGAAATTTTATCAGAAAAAGAGGAAACCACTGACGATGAACTGATTCAAAGAACAGGAATGAAGCTTAACAACTTGAGAAAGATTTTATACCAACTGTTTGATCAAAACCTCGTCTCATACAGAAGGGTTAGGGATAAGGAAGCTGGTTGGTTCAAGTATTATTGGAAAATAAATCCTACCGGATTAAATATATTGTTAAATACAAAGAAAAGAAAGATCTTGGCAAAATTAAAAGAACGCTTGGATTATGAAACAAACAACTTGTTCTTTATGTGTCCAGCCCATAATACGCGATATACGTTTGATGATGCCATGGAGATCAATTTTCAATGTCCCGAATGTGGGAATAGACTAGACAGCGTACAAAATGACGATATAGTCACTGTACTAAAAATAAAAATTTCAGAGATCGAGAAGAATTTAGCAGAGAGCTCCTAAAAAAGTTTTAAGGGAAGAATAATTAATCACTCTTGGGCCGATAGTCTAGCTGGTTAGGATACCGCCCTTACACGGCGGTGGTCGCCGGTTCGAATCCGGCTCGGCCCACCATCGAACCTTCTTTTCTCAAAGAAAAGAAGCTTCACCAAGAAAAGAGTTTTTTAAACAACCGCGAAACGGGTACGGTACCCATGTAGGGCCAGGTACGGTACCACTAGAAGAATTTCTCAAGTTCTGCAAAGTAGACCTTAATCTCTCTACGAGGACTATCGATCGGAACCGGTACGCTATTAGGCGCATCCTAGAGGTCTGCGGTCCGAACCCTACCAGGGAGCAGCTCAGGGACTTCTTGATATCGATCGAAAACCCGAGCACTAGGGATAACTACATCAAAGCCATGAGGGCATACTTCCGTGA
>CBFGJQ010000289.1:0-2299 GCA_965649095.1 Caldifarciminota bacterium
TTTATTTTTTCCGTCCGACTTAAGCATGCCCTCACGAAAGTCAGGGTCGGACGCTACATTTTTATTCCGCTTTTTGGAAAAACTTACCTTTTACTGGATGCGACATTTAATTAAGAACAATTTAGCTCAAAATGGTAAATAGCCCGGGCCGTTCTACTTATACTCCCGCGGCTCTTCTTCTCCCTTAAGGACACGCAAGACACCCAGGGCGAGTGCCTCCATCTCTCCTTCACCTGGATATACAAAGAATCGGGGACAGAGAAATTTAATCCAGGACTTTAGGGTATTAACGAACTTCCTGGAGTGGGCAATGCCACCGGTAATGATTATGGCATCAATCTTTCCCTTTAATACAACTGCATATGCCCCAACTTCCTTGGCGACCTGATAGATGAGGGCATTATAGACAAGTTCGGCATATTTATCACCGGCGGCAATCCTCCTTTCAACCTCTTTAATGTCATCTGTGCCCAAATAGGATAGTAATCCACCTTCGCGAAGCAATCTCTTCTTTATCTCGGATTCTTTATATCTTCCACGGAAGCACAATTCAACCAGAGGTATGGTCGGTAATGAGCCGGTCCTCTGGGGCGAGAATGGACCATCTTCATTGGCATTTGATGAATCTATCTGTCTTCCGTTTAAATGGGCAGCAACGGTTATTCCAGTTCCAAGGTGAACGATGATAAAAGAACACCGATTATACGGTTTGCGGAGTCTTTTAGCGGTCTTTTTAGCAACCATTCGCACATTGAGGGCGTGGCTGAGTGCCTTCCTTTGAATCTCTTTTAGACCGGAAAACCTTGATAATTCCCAGAATTCGTCCACTGAGACCGGGTCAACAAAATAGGCATTCACCTTTAATGCATCGGCAATCTCTTTGGCAACCATTGCCCCCAGCAGGGAAGGGTGCTCGGATTGATAATTTCCATTCTTAATATCTTCAATCAACCTTTCGTTGACGAGATAGGTTCCACTTTTAAGAGGCTTAAAAGGGCCACCCCTTCCCACTATTGCGGACAGTTTGGTTAAATCAAAATTCTTGCTTTTTAAGAAATCCAGAATCTTATCCTTACGCCACGAGTATTGATCAATTATCTTGGGGAATTTGAGCAACTCATCAGAACTATGTCTGATATTCTCTTCCAGGACCGGCTTTGCATTCTTATAGACTGCGACTCTGGTTGAACCAGCACCGGGGTTGATAACCAGGATATAGTAGTCCATATTAGATTATACAAATTCTTTTTTGAAGGTCAATGCTTGAGAAGATATGCGAAGGTTGACGATGGGAATTTATGATTCTTGGTTATACCTCTCTCGGGGATGGAATTGACGGTGGACTTCTTTTAGATATTCACGGTCAATATGGGTATAAATTTGAGTGGTTGTGATGCTGGCGTGGCCAAGCAACTCCTGAACTGCGCGTAAATCAGCCCCTGCCTCAAGGAGATGGGTGGCAAAGGAGTGGCGGAAGGTATGGGGTGTGATGCGTTTTTTTATACCGGATTTGATTTTATAAGTTCGGAGAATCTTTAAAAATCCCATCCTTGAGAGTTTCTTGCCATGACAGTTAAGGATGAATAATCCCGAGGACTTCTTTCTTAGAAGTTCTGGCCTCCCTTTATGGAGATATTCATTAATTGCCAGGGCAGCCTTCTTACCAAACGGAACGAGGCGCTGCTTATTCCCTTTGCCGATTATGCTTACTAACCCCTGATCAAGCCAGATATCATTTAACTTCAAATTTAACAGCTCTGAAATACGCAGACCAGCGCCGTAGAGTAATTCAAGGCAGGCACGGTCGCGCAACCCAAGCGGGGTCTTCTCGTTTGCGGATTCAATGATTGCTACAACCTCCTCAACTGAGAGGACAGCGGGTAATTTTCTGCCCGCCTTTGAAAATTCCAGTTCACCGGCAGGATTTTTCTCTATCTGGCCGGTCTGAAATAGAAATATATAGAATGCCCTGATTGAAGAGACCTTTCGGTTGATGGAAGTGGGTCTCAAACCAAGGTCAAAGAGGCGCTGGATAAAATTGTGCAGGTCAACCTCTTCCGCATTTATAAAGTCTCGGTTATTTTCCTGCAGGAATAGAGAGAGTTGCTTGAGGTCATAACGGTAGGAATTTATTGTATTTAACTCCTGACCGCGGGAAATTAAGAAGTTCTCAAAATCAGCAAGATACCTTTCATCCATTTTATAGATAATAAAAATTTTAATAAAAAAAGTCCAAAAGTCAATCTCTAAATTCAAACGGATAACAAAACGCGATTGGTGAGAAAACTTAAAAAGGCTA
>CBFGJQ010000290.1:0-2296 GCA_965649095.1 Caldifarciminota bacterium
CTATTTGTAAAGTGAATTATTCAACAAAGCAAGGGCGGGGTGCAAACGGAAAGGGACTTAAATAATTGAAAGACTTACAGGTTTTTTCGGCCCATCAGCCAACAAAATGGGTGCCTGGGAATTCCTAGAGAGGCTGATTCGGGAATTTTATCACCAAAGGGTATTTTCTTATTGAATAACAGATTAAATGGCCCTCACCCGACGCTCGGGTGGAACCGATGGCTTTATTTCATCTCCATTTGCCCGTCCTATTCCTACTGGTAGGTCTTTAAATTGGATAATAATAAATCCGTCCTCCTTATTTTGAGTTCTAATGCCTTCTCCACTCAAAAATTTCTTCAATTCCCATTCTTTCACCTCAATTATCTTCTTCTTTGCAGCCCTGCCAAATAACTGAACGAAGTCATTATCAGGCTTAAACTGGTCATCATAAATCCAACCCACCTCCAGTCCCTTTCTTATACTGGGGAGTTCAAAGAAGGAATAGACCTCAGGGGTTGAAATGAAGTATCTTTTATGCCCTTGAAATAGTGCATAATTGATGAACTTCTCACGGGGGATAGCATACTGTTGGGCAAGTTTTTCAACTATCCGATTGTTGAACTCTATCTTACCATAGAACCCGGGGCGGTCCTTGGGAATCCCCTTCTTTGTTATCCTGGCAATAAAGAAGGGTGAGGTATCATTATCCTGCGGCAAAATTCGGGCACATAGCCCTACCCGCGGGTCAAAACTTTCATTCTCCCATTTTGTAACCCCGGGTCTGAATTTAAAGTTGGCGAGGGTAATGGATAGGACCTCTGCCTCAGGAAATTTTTTTAATAGATAATCAATCACCCCTTCATTTTCCTCCGGGGCAATTGTGCAGGTGGAATAGACCATAATTCCACCACACTTGAGGGCCTTGAATCCGGAGACAATCAGACCCTTCTGAATGCGTGCCATCTTCTGAATGTTCTTTAATCCCCAGTGAAAGAGGACTGCCTTTGACTTCCTTATTGTTCCTTCACCGGAGCATGGGGCATCAAGCAGGATGCGGTCAAAGTATCCGGGCAGGATATTTCCAATCCTTTCTCCGGGTAAGGAGAGTACCACCTCATTCAATAGACCACAACGTTTGACATTATAGACCAGACCCCTGATTCTCTTTCTGCTTACCTCATTTGCTATTAAGAGCCCGGTGTTATTCATCATCTGTCCAATCTGGGTTGTCTTTGAACCCGGGGCCGCACAGAGGTCAAGAATAACCTCATTCGGTTTTGGGTCAAGGACAATGGCCGGAATCATTGATGCTGCCTCCTGGGCATATACCCATCCCAACTGATGCGTGTAATGATTACCCAGAGGAAATTTTTCGGCAATTGAAAAGCCCTCCGCATAGAAACCTAAAGGGCGGGGATTAAACTCCTTGAGGAGATTTAAAACCTTTTCTTTACTACATTTTATTGTATTGACACGAAATGTGAGGGGTAGTGGTCTATTTAAAGATACCAAAAAGTCCTTAAAGTCTCCAATGATATTAAGATAGCGCGAAAAGAGACCTTCAATATTCATACCTGATTATACGGAATAACTCTCTTTAGTCAAGATAAAATCAGGGGAGTTTCTTGGGCAATCAACTCCGGCTCAGACAAATTTGTATCCTGTAAGAATGGGTGGTAGATAACTGTTTCCACTTGTAAATGCCAGGTGCCGAGTGCCATTTGAATCCCGAATTAACCTTTTTATACAAAGTTTTGGGGGTGCTTAGTAAGCTGGAGGCGCTTCCCCTTACTTTTTTTCAAGTGTTATTATGGATTAGGTCTGATTGGAGTTATTGTTGGGGTGATGATTGCGATTCTCCTGCTCATCGGTTCACCGTGGTAAAGGTAACATCCGCGATGGATGAAAAATCAGGGTTGAGTTAAAATTCTCCTCAAAACAGGGGTTCAACCCAGAAATTTTCAGGGGAGGTGATTGAAAAAGTGATGAAATTTCAAGACATTAAATTCTGGATACTCCGCCTTCCGCTATTCGCCCTTCGCTTCCCGCGAAAAATGGCTCAACTTAAAAGAGATAAAAGGCTTACGCTTTAACTCCAGATTTAACCAATTGTTATTTCTGTTGGGAGCGGTTTCCTAACCACGATTCCAAATCGGGGCTGGGAAGCCCCTCCCACCAGAGTGGTTTTGGAACCGCTAAGAAGAAGGGAGGGTGAGGGTTGGGGTTTCAGGGGTTTACCCCTGATAATGAAATTTTTCATTATAATAAAGAAAAGGGACAAGATATTCAGGAAAGGCGATGTGAAGAAGGCTTC
>CBFGJQ010000291.1:0-2283 GCA_965649095.1 Caldifarciminota bacterium
AAATCAGGCTCCCATTGGGCAAAAATGGGATTGAAACGAAGGGTCATCAAACCCAATGGAATCATTCTTTTTGTTATCTTACCAAACATATTTGCCTCTTGCCACACTTCCGTTATTAGAATCATCGTTGTTCCAGTTTGTAGTATAGATCCCCGCTGATTGTTTACTATGCTCAATCGTTTGGACTAATTGCCCTAACGAGTTATAGACCGATAACTTTACTTCAGTAGGATATGGAAGGGTATATGTTATCAGGGTCTGTCTCTTTGATGGATTTGGGTAGCAATTTAAAGTAATGGCAGAAGGAATTTCTTTAACCACAAGTGCCTGTGGACCACCACCCTGCCCCTTCGGCTCGCGCTCAAGGACAATAGCGCCCAAAATAGCCAATTCACCCTGCGTAACCTCAACGGTAATTGTAATCTCACCATCCATCAGAAACGCCTCAGGAATTATCCCGCTGACTTCAGTCACCTGATATGGATAGACCCACTCGTTCCTTGTCCAGCCATCATCTATTCTAATCCGCTCTTTCCATTTATCAGAACCTTCGTGATAGAGGATAAACTTTATTGTCCATTTATCACTACCTTCAAGACCAGTGATGTGATAAACGAGTTTGCTACTATCGTAATCCACGGTCTTATATGCCGCTGGTCCATATTCAATGTATCCATCCCTTTCCAGTGTAATCGGTGATGGTGCTTCCTGCCCGAGGTCAATCGCCTGATAAGGTGGAGTAATAGGAATCTCTTTTCTTTCAAACGCCACAATGTAATTGGGGTCTTCTCCTTGAACCCATTCTGCACATAGATAAGGCCTTGACCACTCAATCTGAGGGAGGCGGTCATCAAGATAGGGATAACCAAAGAGCTTTTGGGCTTGAGTCCAGGTAAAGTCGTAGGGAACATATTGAAGGTAAGAATAGTAAAGGTCAGTGAAATCACCAATCTGCTCTTCCCAGACTACATAATTATTTTTAATCACCGGATGCCTTGTATAACCAATGCTCTGATGGATTATTCTTGGTCCTGAAAAACCGTTTCTGCCACCGGTAATATACCAGATGCCATTCTCATAAGTATAAACAACCGAGGCAATGTCACCCTTCATCTCCAGACAGGGTGAATAGCCATGTACGAGAAATCGGGTCTTACACCAGAATCCAACAGTATCTAAGAAGGCATATCTAATTGTATCGCTGTAGGCAGTATTCCAGATAACATGGGGACAATTCTTGCTGTCAAGGCCAATTGACGCAGAAGCAAGAGGGTGAGGAGGAATCTCATATCCCCACCAGTCAAGCTCACACCAAGTGCTCTGCTGGGGATTATCAAGAGGGAATTCACCATAATTCAATGACCACTGATGTGATACCAATGGATTGGACTCTTCGTAAACAAGATGAACCTTATTATATTTATCCACCGCTACTGTTGGATTATACCAACTGAGTATGTGCCCCTTTTGGTGAACCAACTGTGGCTCAGTCCAGCCAGCAACACTCAAATAGGTGACAAAAAGTTGTCCGGTTCTCCAGATAGATGGTGGTGATTCCGGAATATTTTTGACGAGGATGACAACCGGATTACCATTCGCATTTATCGCGCCCGCCTGCATATCACCTTGACCAATATTAACCGGGGTTGTCCAATTATCTCCATTGTTGGTTGTATAAGTCGCGTAGATATTGCCCCCTTTACTATAGAATGCCCAGAGCCTTCCCTGATTATCAAGGAGCAAATTCCGCGCACCATTACTACCTCCAGTAGCCCCTCTATTTACCTGTGCGTCAATCGTGCATTTCCAGACCAAGTCTGTCCAGGGACTACACATACCATCTCTCCTCATTGCAATAACCCTGGCATTCAAGGATTGTCTTAAAGACCAGGGGAGAAAATACGAAGGCCAATAAACCGGTTTGGGACAGAGATTGGCTATCCAACGTTCACCCTCGGGTGGGCATATCCAGTATCCACCAACCTTTGCCTGCTCATAGTTCATTGGCGGGTCCCAGAACATCCGATAACCACCAAATACCGGGTCACAGACCATTGTGAAATTTTCGCAAACATACGGTGGTTCAGCAAAAGGCGGACCAAAGTCCACATTGGTGGAGTCATAAGGCCCCCGCCAATTTTTTCCCTTTGTTCCAACAGCAAGAAGAGTTGTTACAGCCTGAGGAAAACCATAGGCCCCAATTCCAAAACCAAAAAACCAATAGGTTGTATCATCAGCAGGATATTTGTACCACTTGTCAGGGGATGATGCACCTATGTGGTA
>CBFGJQ010000292.1:0-2270 GCA_965649095.1 Caldifarciminota bacterium
CGGATGGTGAAGGCACAATGGAGGACCTTGATGTTCTTGAAGAACTTGCCTACGCAGTAAAGGATGCCTCAATGTGCGGTCTTGGTCAGACCGCCGCAAACCCAGTTTTATCTACACTGCGCTATTTTAAAGATGAATACATCGCCCACATAAAGGATAAAAAATGTCCGGCAAAGGTCTGCAAGCCGCTCATCAGATATACAATCATCCCTGAAGGATGCACTGGTTGTATGGCGTGTCTCAAGATATGTCCAGCTAATGCGATCAGTGGTAAACGGAAAGAGGTTCATATAATTGACCAGAAGAAATGCACGAAATGTGGTTCCTGTTTCCAGATCTGCCATTTTGAGGCAATTTCGGTTGAATAAAGGAGCTGAAATGATAACTTTCAGATTGAATAATCTTGAGGTGCAGGCAGAAGAAGGAACAACTCTCCTTGAAGCCTGTAAATTTTATGGCATTGAAATCCCGACACTATGTTATTATGAGGGTCTTACCCCTTACGGTGGCTGTCGGCTCTGCCTTGTAGAAATTGGTGAAGGTGATAATGCTAAATTAGTCAGTTCCTGCACATATCCTGTAGAAGAAGGACTAATAGTAAGAACCAATACCAAACGGGTTATCAATGCAAGAAAGATGATGATTGAACTCTTATTATCAATCTGCCCCCAGTCAAAAACCATCCAGGACCTGGCATCCAAATTTAATGTTAGAAAAGTGCGCTTCGCGGTCCGTAATGATGATTGTATACTCTGCGGTCTTTGTGTCAGGATGTGTAAAGAGCAGATGCAGGCCGGTGCAATCGGAATCGTTGAGCGGGGTTATAAGAAAAAGATTGCAACGCCTTTTGACATTCGTTCAGAGGTTTGCAGACTCTGTGGTGGTTGTATCTATATCTGTCCTGCGTGCCAATTAAGGTGTCAGGGACCACAGCCCCCAACCGATGTCTGTAATGCGTGTTTGACCCTTGAGCCAACCTGTATTGAACAATACGAAGACTATCAGTGCTGGATGGGAACCACCGGAGACTGTGGGACGTGCGTGAAAAAAACTGATAAGCGATAACAGATATGGGATAGGAGTCCCAAAAATGAAACAGGAAGGATAACAGATGACAGATAGGAGACAACGGTGAAAGAAGAAGGATACAAAAAACTTAAGATATACAGAGTTGCACACGAACTCGCTCTTAAAGTTCATAAAATGACTCTTGACCTACCAAAATTTGAACTTTATGAAGAAGGCAGTCAAATACGTAGGTCATCGAAATCGGTTTCAAGTAACATCGTTGAGGGATACTCACTGAGAAGATACAAAAATGAATATCTTAGATATCTATCTCAGGCCTATGCTTCGTCTCAAGAGACAATTGAACATTTGGATTACTTATACGAGACCAATTCGTTAAAAGAAAAAAACATTATATGAAGAATTGCACAAAGCCTACAACGAATTGTGTGGTATGCTATTTAATTTTATCCAATCAGTTTGGACAAAACACGAAACAAAACTGTTCCATGAATAAAATTAGTGATACATACCAGATGCGAGAGCAGAAACATATTGATGTTGAAAAACTTAATAAATTAACCCGTATCTGGTATCTCGTATCAGTTATCTAAAACGAAAGGAGAAAAAATGGCATCTTTATCAAGAATAAATGCATCAGCAGCAACATTAACAAAGAATAGAACTGAGGATTCAATCGTCCACCTCAGTGGTATGTGTGTAACCTGTGTTGATGGTTGTATAGGTATGTGTGAAATTGGTAAATCCGCATACCGTGGTCATGAAGTCTTATATCCACAACCATTTGGTATTATCACTGCCGCATCCGAAAAGAACTATCCGGTCGATTATTCACACTTTAATATAATGGGAACCGCGGTCGGTGCTTATGGTATTGAGCCTGACCCGGATAAGGCAATCTTCCCCAATGTAAACCTTGAACAAAGAATCGGACACGATAAGGGTATTAAAGTTCGCTTTCCTGCCGTCGTTCCTGGTCTCGGTTCAACGAATGTCGCAAAGAATAACTGGGATGGCATAGCAATCGGTGCAGCAATATCGGGCATTATAATGACCATTGGTGAGAATGTTGCAGCAATGGATATGGAATCTGAAATTAAAAACGGGAAGGTGGTGAAAGCACCGGACTTAGAATACAGAGTCAAAGCATATAAGCAATGGCAAAGGGACGGCTATGGAACGATTGTGGTCCAGGCAAATGTCGAAGATACAAGGCTCGGGGTTCAGGAATATGCTATTGA
>CBFGJQ010000293.1:0-2262 GCA_965649095.1 Caldifarciminota bacterium
CCAAAAATACCCGAGATAAAATTGAGCACCGAACCGAATCCAATCTTTCTTGTAATTGGTATTGTCGTTGCCATGATTACCCTTCTTCTCACCCTCATAATGAGCAAAGGTTTGGAGGCAAGACTTGTTGAAGAGATCAATCTGCGTCAGGAAGAGGTATTCCTCCCCAAAATAGAGGCCTTAAAGAATGAACAGATTGCTGCCCAGACGAGACTCGATGAATTAAACAAAAAGATTGGCGAAGCCCAGCAGACCCTTAAAAACATTGAGGAGGAATATGCGGCGCGTAAAAAGGAGTTTGAGTCAAGTCCGGTTGTCCAGTCCGTTGAGAAATTGAAATCAACCGAAGCGGAGCTGTTAAAGAGATTGGAAATGCTAAAAGAGGAAGAGAATAAATTGAATAAAGAGATTACACTCTTAACCCAAAAACGAGAAGAGATTATGACCGCGCTTGAGGCAGAAAAGAAGGAAGAGGCAACCTTAAGAGAAAAGCTTGACCTCATCAAAAAGAAGATACTCCATTTAGAGTCCGCGGGTTAATAACCGAAGTTTTATGAAAAGCCAGTATATTGAGGAACTCAGGCCGGGGCAGGTTGTTCGGGAAATTTTCCTCCTTACCCGAAAAATCCCAAAGGAAAAGAAGGATGGTGGTTTATATACCCAGATAGAATTTTCTGACCGAACCGGAGCGATTGAAGGAATTGCTTGGGACAGTGCAAGCGAGGACTTTAAAGAACTGACAGTTGGAGAATTTGTCTTTGTCGTCGGTAATGTCAGTGAATATAATGGCCGTCTTCAGATTGTAGTCAGTTCTGCCCATAAAATTTCTGAAGCCGAGATTGACCCGGATGACTTTCTACCCCGCACCGAGGAAGACATTGATGAAGTGATGGCGGAGATAGAAACATATCGGAAAAGGGTAAAAAATCCCTATTTGAAAGACCTGCTTGACTGCTTCTTTTCCGATGATTCTTTCCTGGTTAAATTGCGCAAGGCACCAGCCGCAAAAAGGGCCCACCATGCCTATATCGGTGGCCTTGCGGTCCATACCAGAAATGTCCTCAGGTTGATGGATGGCGTTTATAACTCATATAACTATTTAAATATCGACCTTTTGATTACTGCTGGATTGCTCCATGATGTCGGGAAAGTCCATGAATACAGTTATCTAAAAAAGATTGACCATTCCACAACCGGTAAGATGCTCGGACATATTATAATTGGTTACGAAATGGTCCTCCATAAGATAGAGAAGATAGCAAATTTCCCTGCGGACTTGAAACTCAAAATTCTCCATATGATTCTATCTCATCATGGCGAACTTAAATGGGGTTCACCAATTCTACCCTGCTTTCCTGAGGCATTAGTTTTGCACTTCATTGATAATCTTGACTCCAAGATAGCAATGATGCGCGAGGAATTTAAAAAGAAAAGGGATGGAGAGAGGGAGTGGAGTGATTATCATCCTTTACTGGAACGAGAGATCTACTTAAAAGAAGAAGACTAAAAATTCCTCAATGAAAATTAAAGAGATAAGGTTATACGGATTTAAATCATTTTACGACGAAACGAAATTCCTTCTCTGTCCGGGAATAACTGCCTTTGTTGGACCAAATGGGAGTGGTAAATCCAACATCTTTGATGCCTTAAGATGGGTCTTTGGTGAACAGAGTATGAAGGCACTGCGCTGTGAAAGGAATGAAGACCTTATCCATATCTCTTCTGATGGCGAAGACCTGAACTTTACCGAGGTGAGTGTAACGATTGAGAATGAAGACTTCTTCCCTCAGTTTGGGAGTGAATTTGAAATCCGCCGGAAGTTCTATAGAGATGGCGAAAGTGAATTCTATCTGAATCGTGTAAAGTGCCGGCTTCAGGATATTCAGGCACTCTTTTTAAACTCCGGAACATTAACCTATTCCTTCCTTGAACTCTCGGAGGTTGAAAAGATCATCAGCGGTGAAACGAAAGAGATGTTTGACGATGTCTCAGGGGTATTGAAATATCAGGAACGGAGGGAACAGACCAAAAGACGACTGGAACAGACCGAACAGGACCTGCTCCGCTTAGAAGATGTGATTGGGGAAATGGAACGGAGTCTCCGGGCATTAAAGAGGCAGACCCGACAGGCACAAATCTATCAGGATTTAAAAGAAGAATACAAAATTGTTTCGCTATATCTTTTAAAGGTTGAATACAACAAATCTTTAGAAGAGTTTAATAACCTCCAAAGAGAGATTGATGAACTGCAGACAAAGAGGC
>CBFGJQ010000294.1:0-2262 GCA_965649095.1 Caldifarciminota bacterium
GAAGTAGATTTTAGCAAATTTTTGGACAAAGCCGAAGATGTGGAAGCATTCTCTAAGATTATCTCAAAGATAGGTTTCTTTGTAGAATATAGAGATTCAGAAGGAAACATTAGATTGTATTATCCCGATTTCGTCATATTAACAAAGAAGAACGGACATTTGATCGTTGAGACAAAAGGCAGGGAAGATGTAGATGTCGAGCACAAAGACAAACGAATAAAATTGTGGTGTGAAGATGCAACTAAACTAACGAAGAACAAATGGGCTTTCAAACGAATAGACCAAGAAGATTTCGGGAAATATAGATTTAAGAGCATTAAGGAATTGATTTCAACCTTGAAAGATGATGGGTAATTTCTATGTCAAAAACAAAAGAGGCGGTCTCCATTTGGCCATACACCCCCGACTCTGCGGCTTTCTTCGGAAGCCTCGCCTTCGGTTCGGTCATATAACAGTGAAGATACGGCTACGCTTCGCTCCGCCCAAATGCTCGGCTTCGCCTCGCACTTCGTATGCCCGCAGCCGTTAAAGAAATCAAATGATTAATAGGCCACTTCATCTAACACGGTGTTTTTGGGGAGATACGCTTCCCCAAATCCGCCCCATCATTGATTATAGTAAAAATTAAGAAAAAATGAATAATTCTAAACCTAAAGACTTTATTCGGGAAATAATTGAGGAACATAATCGGACTGGCAGATTCGGGGGCAGAGTGCACACACGATTTCCTCCGGAGCCAAATGGCTATCTCCACATCGGCCATGCCAAGGCGATATGTATTGATTTTGGAATCGCAAAAGAGTATGGTGGATTGTGTAATTTGAGATACGATGATACAAATCCGACAAAAGAAGAGGTTGAATATGTAGAGGCCATTAAAGAAGATATACGCTGGCTCGGTTTTGACTGGGGTGATAGGGAATACTACGCATCAGATTATTTTGAAAAACTCTATGAGTTTGCGGTTATTTTAGTTAAAAAGGGAAAGGCTTATGTCTGTGATTGTTCACCTGATGAAGTGAGACAGTTGCGTGGCACATTGACCGAGCCGGGCAAAGAATGCCCTCATCGCAATCGTTCAATAGAAGAGAATCTTGATTTATTCCAGAGGATGCGGGCAGGTGAATTTCCGGATGGTGCAAAGACCCTGCGGGCAAAGATTGATATGAAACACGGTAATCTGAATATGCGCGACCCGATAATGTATCGGATATTGCATACTCCCCACCATAGAACCAGCAATAAATGGTGCATCTATCCAACCTATGACTGGGCACATGGACAATCAGATTCAATTGAAGGCATCACCCATTCAATATGTACGCTTGAGTTTGAAGACCACCGCCCTTTATATGACTGGTTTCTGGATGAACTTGGAGTCCACCATCCACAACAGATTGAATTTGCAAGACTGAACTTAACATATACGGTTTTGAGCAAGCGAAAGTTATTACAGCTTGTTGAAGGTGGTTATGTGAGTGGCTGGGATGACCCGAGGATGCCGACCCTTTCCGGACTGAGGAGAAGGGGTTATACACCTGAGGCAATCAGAAATTTCTGTGATACCATTGGTGTGGCAAAGAATAATACAGTTGTTGATATTGCATTACTTGAACATTGCCTGCGCGATGACTTGAATAAGAGGGCACCAAGGAGGATGGCGGTTTTGAAGCCGCTAAAGGTTATTATTGATAACTATCCTGAGGGGCAGATAGAAGAACTTGATGCCATAAATAATCCTGAGGATATGAGTATGGGAATGAGAAAGGTGCCTTTCTCAAAGGTGATTTATATAGAGAAGGATGACTTTCGTGAAGAGCCACCAAAGGAATTTTATCGGCTTGCCCCGGGCCGCGAAGTGAGATTAAGATATGCCTATTTTATAAAATGTGTTGATATAGTAAAGGATAGTTCCGGCAACATTGTTGAACTCCATTGCACCTACGATCCGAAGACTCGGGGTGGGAATGCACCAGATGGCAGGAAGGTAAAGGCGACATTGCACTGGGTATCTGCTCAACATTGTATAGAGGCAGAGATAAGATTATATGACCGTCTATTTAAGACATCTGACCCTGATGAGGGGGGAGATTTTCTTAAAAATCTGAATCCGGATTCGCTTAAAGTTTTAACCGAATGCAAACTTGAGCCATCACTAAAGGATGCAAAACCAGGTGATTTTTTCCAGTTTGAAAGACTTGGTTATTTCTGTGTTGATAAGGATTCAAAATTTGACAAACTAATTTTCAACCGTTCAGTTAC
>CBFGJQ010000295.1:0-2261 GCA_965649095.1 Caldifarciminota bacterium
AAAAGGAATGGCAATGGGCAAAACCGCGCCAGTTGTTTACAATTTTGTTGAATGCGTATCTGAAAAAACAGGAAATGACCAGGGACGAGATTGGTGTCTTACTCTGGCCTGACCTTCCGAGAGAGAAACTTGCAAATAATTTCCATGTCTGTCTCAATCAACTTAAAAGTGTAATTGGTAGGGATTATGTGGAATTTAAAGAAAGAAATTATCGACTGGCACAGGTAGATATTGATGCAGAAAGATTTGATAATAAAATCTCTGACGCAGTAAAATTGTTAAATGAAAATAAGATACACGCTGCTGAGTATAATCTCATAGAGGCAATTGAAATTTATCAGGGGAAATTTTTGGAAGGTAGTTATGACGATTGGGTCCTTCAGATGAGGGACTATTTATCGGAAAGATTCCGTCAGGCAGTATTTACACTCGGAGATATCTATTTGAAAAAGGCGAAAACCACTTTCGCAATTGAACTTACAAAAAGATTGCTCATCACTGACCCTCTTGATGAAGAGGCACATAGATTTTTGATGCAATGTTATCTCCAGGCAGGTGAAAAGGCAAAGGCAATTGCTCAATACAAAAGGTGTGAGGAAATATTCAAAAAAGAACTGGGTTGTGAGCCATCAGAAAAGACAATAACGCTCTATAGACAACTCCTGTAAATCGATAGCAATTTAGTTTTTCCCAAAATATTAGCATTCACTGCCCCGCCCTTATTCCACCTCTCCCTTTTTACTGATGTATCCTGCCCCTTTTACAACCTTACGAGTTTCGCCTTTACTATTCTTTTCATTCCTGCATAGACCGAAAGGAAATAGACGCCTTTAGTGAGTTCCTGGAGCCTTTTATCGGTGATGGTTATGTAAGAGGCAAAGGGAATCTCTTTCTCTAAAACAAGCCCTCCATCGGAACTGTAGAGAGAAACCATTAATGGTTCCTCGCTAAATCCAGTGAATTTCAGGGCTATCTCGGAGTTGAAGAATAGAGGGGAATAAAGGAGTTTGAGCTTGGATGCACGATTTTCAGCCGGCCTTTCTTCAATCCCTATCGTTGAAGTTTGAAACTTTGATATAAAGGCGTCATTATTTCCCGTATTGGTTCCCTGAAAATATGCACCACCACCCGGATTATATGTAGGAAAATTGGTTGACCAAGTAACTCCAGTTACAAAAGGATTATCCGAACCATCAATGGCAAGGGAATAGCCGCGGTCACCATTACTTCCTCCATAATAGGTCGCCCATAGTGGTGACAAAGGTGGACCTATGATTAACCTTCCCTTCCCTGACCAGCCCCGGACATCAAAGGAAATTAAACCATTGTCAAGCCGATAAGAGACATCCACCAATCCCAAATCCTTAAAACCCCAATTTGAATTCTCATAGGCAAAGACTTCTCCCTCTACTATTCCACCGACCGGAGTCCTTAATATCAACTCCTTACCATCATCTGCAAGCTCAATATCGGCATACCTTACTTCTATCTTTATTCTTTCTAAGTCAGCCCCCGGTGATGCCTCAAACTCATAATGAATCCGCTTGCCATCATACCTCCAAACCCAGTCAATTCCGGGATAGACCTCTTTGATGGTTACCTTTCGGTAGGTTACAACACCAAGGAGCCCATCAGGGCAGGAAGGAAGATAGGAGTTTGAATAACCAGGTAATGGTTCTTGGTATTCTACCTGCCATCTTGAAATCATTGCATCTACAAGTTCAAGGTCAATTCGTGCGTAATTATTCCTTTGGTCCTTAAAATCTTCAGGTTCTGGGTTCGGTCTCTGATAAAGGAGATAACTTACACCATTTTCGGTGATGAATATCCCACAATTAGGTAGTTTTGCAAAAAAGAGGAGAGCGTTTGCAGGATTTCCCTCAAGGTCCCGGACCTGACCGAGATTCATTTCAAATCCGATGTTCTCCTTTATCCAGGACTCAACCACTTCTTTGGGCACATCAGCCCCACTAAGGGTATTAGAACCTATTATCATTAGTGCCAAAGGCACTGTGATTAGGTTTAGCATCATAAACTCCTTTCACCATCTTCTTTATCCTCTCCCTTCAAGGGATAGGGAAAGATGTATCTCTCATTTATCCTGCTTCTTAATGCGAGCTCTTTGATTTCTTTTCCATTACCTCCTTTCTATCCAATTAAATCTCTAAACCCTGATGCCTGTCCATCTATTTTATTCAATTTTTGATGATTGTCAGATCGATGCAGAGGTTTCAAGACATTGTATCCGCCCGAAAAGAATA